>JAESQY010000015.1 GCA_016764915.1 Aliivibrio sp.
GATAATACTTGTCCCAAAACTCATGATTAAGCGGTAGAATGATTTTATTCAGCCTCTCATGAGAGGCTCTTACGTTGGCATCTCCTGCGGTTCGGTATTCCAAGTTTGGAAATATGTCCGCATCTTCCTCAAAGTCTTTCCACCTTCGCGCTGCCTGTCCCTGAGCCATGGCATTGTTGTACTCCGCCTTTAGCCAGGTTTCGTTGTATCGCTTCTCCACCTTCATTGCTGCACTTCGGTACTCTTCCACTTTATCGCGAAACTGATAAAACGGAATTACCTTTCCTTTTTCATCGAAAAGCATGTTGTTGAGATCCTTTAGGTGCTGATAGGATTTAGCACCCGCAAAATTGTAAGTGTTGGTTCGAAGCTGAGTCAAATAATTGTAATCCGGCGTGTCGAAATCAATACCATTTAAATTGCGGTTAAAGCCTGTTTGAACACCATTTATTAGTTCTGAAGCGGTCTGCATGATCATTTTCTTGTCTAGCTCTTCGGGTTTTAGTTTGCCGTTGTGAAGCTTCTCCAGAATTTTCACAATATCCTCAGTCCAAGTGGGTATCATCTCACCTTCAGTAGCATTTAAACTGTATAATTTATTGACTACGCTCAATAGCGGCCCCCTATTGTTGGGGGCGAAAACGAAAAAACTTTTCAGCATGTTGTAAAAGTTCTTCATCCCTTTTTCCTCGTCTGCATCCTTTGTTTTCTTAGGTTTTGGTGCAGGTGGTGCAGGTGGTGCAGGTGGATCTTGTTTTTCTTTGTTTGGATCTGCCGGAGCTTGTGCTTTCTTCAGCTCATCGTAATTCTCAGGCTTTGGAATGTTGGTGATCTCGTACAGGTAGTCGTCACTTACCGGAGTGCCTGACTCGCGAACCATCTTAACCGTTTTAACCTTTTCCGCAATGCTGCGACCATCTTCATCTTCAAAAGTCCACGTTCCATCTTTAACAGGAAATCCAGCCTTCTCAAGAATGGGTGTTAGCTTTTCGTTCAACACACGTTCCACGAAACGCTTGTCGGCCTTGTGTTTTTCCTTTTCAACATCCTGATGGATTTTACCCTGAGCATAGCCAGATCCTGAAGTGTCTTTCGTGGTCATAGTTTGCCCCAGCACGGTAATTGTAATCTCCTCGTCGCAGGCACCTTTTAGATTACTGTATAGTTGTCCGTCTCCTGTTGAATTATTGGCGATGTATTCCAAATCAGTTGATTCAGGAATAACCGCCCACGAAGCACTGCCGCTTTCCTCCAATGCTCTCTCAAGCTGAGCTCTTCCTTCTTCGTCGAAATCTTTGTATTTCCCTTTCCGGAAAGGCATGCCGAAAAGCTCTGCGAATTGTGCCCAGTCGCCAAAATTACCACGCTTGTAAATTACGTACTGAGCAACTTTTAGCAGTAAGCCTAAATCACGAGGCTTGCCAACTTCGAGTATGTAAGGTTCAAATTCGGGTAAACGGTATTCGATACCATTCGAGTCGGTTTGATTGGTTACAACAATTCACTTGCGGGGTTCAACGTGTTTTCTTGAGATTAACTCTTGTGTGATTTTTTCACCAAACGAAAACTCCATAAGGCTGTGCCCCCAGAATTTCGCCCCTAAAATATCAATCAGGGTACTTTCAAACCAACTTTTAGAAACTAAATCCTGAATCTCAGTTATGGTCTTTTGGTTGCCATCCTTGAATACCAATTGAGAGTTGGTGATTGATTCAATTCGTTTTTCAACCACACTAAACAGTGTCCCGTCCAGCAGAATGTCTTCGTAAAGATCGTACAGGTTTGTTCGGCGTGGATTGTCTGCCTCGGCTGATTTTAAAGCCGTGCGCCAGCTTGCGATATCCTGAGAGGATCGTTTGTTTGGTTTGAGTACCAAATTTTGAATGAAAATCCCATCAGGGGTTTTTCCCGCCTTCCTTTTTGTTGTCATGAGTTATGTCTTTAAAATTTGGTTGCGATCGCTTAAAAAGTCATTTAAACACTATTTAAATAGGTTTAAACAATTGAACTTACACCTCGCTCCTCTATTGAAGGAGAGAGGTTAATAGTGTTGTTTGCGTTTTGGGTTCGATCCTGATGCAATAATTGTGACCTGTTCTTCTTCGGGCTTTACCGGCAAGCTTGGTTTGCTTGTTCCTTTTTGAACATTTTTTAACCAGCTTCTTGCACTGTCCGAACGGTTTTTTTTGTCTTCGTAATCAATGCCCGGATTACTGATGCCAATAATATTGTATACAGCAATGTCGCGACACATCATTAAAAGCAATTTGTTTCGGTCGTTACCTGTTTTTGCGAATATCACTTCAGTGTCGTATCGATCTTTGAGGTAAGCTTGCGCCTCTTCCAGTGCTGAGTCGATGCCAAATTGCACTATTGTTTCATCTTCCTGTTTGATTACATCAAGCAGATTTTGGTAAACGGATGTAAGTAAGTCGGTTTCTTCTAAGAATGCCATGATTATGGATTTGATATTAATACCTGTTTTTATTTGCCGGGCGTTTGCCTGTTTTTAGCCGGTCGGTTCCCATTTGCTGGAGTTTGTTTACGGCTATCACATAAGCACCTTCGACTGCGTCGGGGCCGTCAATAGGTGCTTTGGTTCCTATCTTGAAAGCTTTGAATTGATCCTCCAGTCGTTTCATGTGAGGATTGTTCCTTTCTCTCTCATTAAACACCATTTCACCACGACGGTGTACAGGCTCTAAATTCCCTTCGATACGTGCATGTTTGTCGGGTTTTTTTCGTTCATCGGGATTTATTGGAATGTGATAACCTTTCTCTTTTGATGCTGTTTTAAACAACGGCAGTAGAACCTGTTCGTAGAATGGATCTTGAAGGCTGTTGTTTTCTATGTAATGATAGACTTGTGTTTTGCCATTTACATAATTGTCCATATCGTAATACCATATAATCACCTTGCTGTTTCGTACTTGCTCCAAATAGCAGGTGATTACGTAAAGAATACCATTGTAAATTCCAGCCAAAGGCATTGCTTTAAAAGAGTTCTTCCCGCTTTCTTTGTTTGAGGTTGCAGGATCGCCATAAGCAATCAGAAATTTAAAGCGGTTTAATGGAGGTACTTTACCCCATCGAATCTCCTTGAATACATCGCCAATCGTTATTGGGTTGTTGTAATACTCTTTTTGCTGAGAAGCGTAGCTTATCAATCCTAAGATGTAGTCGATATCTTCCTCGCTGTTTTTTTCCGGCCATGTTGATTTTCCGTTTTTATCGCGAATGTTGATTACCTCAAACTTGTCGGCTACTTCTCCGGCTCGTTTAATGATACAGTCCTCACCAATAAGGTTGCCCAAAAACAGGATTTGAAACTCACCAGATATGGATACGGTTGGTATTAAAGCTTGTTCGATCCAGTTCCAGGTATTTTGCACACGGTCAGGATTACGGCACATTTCATCGGTATCGATATCATCGATTATGATTTTATCAGGCCGGGCTTCTTCGTTCTTGGTACCACGGGGTGATTGTTTGGAACCAATTGCTCTAAAACTTACACCCCGTCGGGTTTTGAAATTCCCGGTCTCCCAACCTCGAAAACCCTTTTGTGTGCCGTAGTCGTTGATAATTCGCTGATTACACTCTAGGGTGATCATGTAAGGCATTAGTAAATCATCAGCATTGTCCTTACTGTGTGAGATCAGGAGAACGTTGCGCTTGGATTTTTCAGCAAGTACCTGGAATAAAGTTTCCATCATGGCACGGGTTGATTTTGCAAGCTCACGAGACCACGCACGAGCTTCGTACCACTTCTTGTTTTTTAAAGTACGACGAGTGGCTCTTTTGTGAAAGTCTGCTGGCTCGGCATAAGCATAGTTTGGAAAATGGTATTTGAACCACTCCTCAGGCTTTGACTCCAGCCGGGCAATACGCGCACGTTTTTCCGCAGTAGTTTCCTGCGGTACCGGAGTTTCTCGAATTAAGCTTTCACGGTACTCTTCCCATCTTAGTAAAAAGTCTTTTTCTCCTGCTTTTAATCCCATTTTAACGAGTTTTTAATTTGTGTTTAACAAAGTCATCCTGAAGATTAATGAAGACCTGAGCTTGTTCAAAATCAGCTTCTTTCAGCCAATTGCTGAAATCAATGAATACATCTATCACATCGGCAATAGAGGTGTCGCGCTCCAGGTTTTTTATTGCGGCCGACAGTTTGCTTATTATGTCAGCTTCTTTGCTGGTTGCATATCTTTCACCCTCTTTGCGACCTGCAATGTTGTTGTTTAGTTCGTTAAGTTGCTGGTACATGCGACGTAACTCCTGTTCTTTAGTGATAATAAGTGAGGATTTGAGCATTTCCCAATCACCCTCCCTTATCCATTTACCAAGTGTTTTTTCGGTTACACCAACACGCACAGCAATATCCTTTTGTGTGTGGTTGGTTTTAAGGTAAAGCACCTGAGCGTACTCCTTTTTTTGTTTCAAAGTCGTGGCCATAGTTTATCGATTTATTCACTACAAATTTCATTGTTTCTGACACCATTATAAAGCTGTATTTCTATCATAACACAACCCTGTCTTGTGGTGGGTTCTGTAGGTTCCATGACGGATATGTGATTTTGACAAGGTTTTTTAATGAGCAAAATTTGCAATGTAAACGAATCATAAACGACTAAATAATGAGCAGGAAATCATACAGAGTAGAAGCTAAAAAGAACAAGGCCATCGAGGTGTTTTTGTATGGAGAAATATGGGGTGCATATCAAGCCGAACAGTTAGGTATAGAGCTGAAAAAATATGAGAATACCCATACGCTTTGTAAGGTTCGTGTGAATTGTCCGGGAGGTAGTGTTGTTGATGGTATTGCCATGTGGAATCTGATGCTTAGCTGTGAAATGAAATTTGAGTTCTGGATTGATGGTATTGCCGCTAGTATGGGAGCTGATCTCTGCATGTTGCCGGGCGCAAAAGTTTATTGTGCGAAATATGCAAAGGTGATGCTGCATCGCATTAGCTGCGGTGGTGAAGGTTCCCCTGATGATTTACGAAGAGTAGCCGGGATGGCTGAGGATTTTGAAAACAACATCATTGAATCTGTGGCCAATAAAACAGGGTTGACAGAAGAGAAAGTTCGGGAGAAATGGTTCGATGGCGCTGATCATTGGATGAATGCTGATCAGGCTTTAGCTGATGGCTTGATTGATGGTATTGTTGAAGGCAACGAGAAGCTCTCTGTATCCGAAGAAATAAACAATGCCCAAGAGGCATACACATATTTTAATAACCTTTTAAATCCTAACGAAATGGAATTTAAGAACAAAGCAAAATTTGTTGCAGCCCTTGGGCTGGGTGAAACTGCAAGTGATGAAGCTGTATTGGAAGCGGCACTAAAAGCAGTTGGTGAGAAAAACACTTTAACCGCTAGAGTTGGCACACTGGAGAGTGAAAAGGCTGTCTTACAAGCTAAGGTTGATGCTGGTGAAAAGAAGGATAAAGATGATCGGGAAGCTACTATTAAGAATTTGCTTGATAAGGCAATTGAAGGCAAAAAGTTAACTGCTAAGATGCGTGAGCATTACGAAAATTTATTCTCGAAAGATTTTGAGTCAACTAAAATAATTGTTGAGAATCTGCCATCGGTTCAAAACTTATCGAATTTAACCAAAGGTGGTGGTGGTGAAGATCGAAGAGGGTGGACTTTTAAAGATTGGCAAAAGAAAGATTCGAAAGGATTAAAAAACATGAAGAAGGATAATCCTGATTCCTACAAATCTTTGTTTAAGTCTCAGTACGATAAAGACCCCGAAATGTAAACCTCTTCTTTTGAGTTGGTTTTTTGAAGTCAAACGAATTGTAAATATTAAAAACTAAATACAATGGAAACAAAATTTATTTTATCAGTACTCACCAGTCTTTTGTTGGCTGTGTTTTTTGGGGGTGCTGTTGGTCATGCAATGGACGTTAATCCGGTTTACACCATTACTGGAGCTATGTGTGTTTCATTGCTTCCGTTGATGCCTGCCGGTGTTTTAGGTATGGCTATCCAGAAAGAAATCTGGGTCGATTATATTATCGAAAATCTGTTTATGAATAACGAATGGTTAAAACACTCTTTTAATCATGATGATTTTGTGATAGGTGGAAAGGTGGTGCACGAACCGGAAGCGGGAGCAAAACCGAAAATTGTGAAAAACAGAAGTGTGTTTCCGGCTACTGTTGTAACCCGCGCCGATCAGGACAGGACTTACGCACTTGACGAATACACCTCCGACCCGATTAAAATACCTGATGCGGATACAAAAGAGCTGAGTTACGACAAGGTGGCCAGCGTATTGGCTGAAATGATGGAAGCCTTGCAGGAAGATGTCGGCACGTGGATGTTGCAGAACTGGATACCCTCAAGTGTGTTGTATACTACCGGTGCTGATGTTTCTGCACACATGGGAGCCGGTGTTCGCAAGTTGTTTATGTTAGACGATCTTGTTTCTGCTAAAAAGGCGATGAGTAAAGCGGGTATTGCAAAGACTGATCGTCAGGCTTTGCTGGATCCTGACATGCTTGAACAGTTGGTGACTTCTCTTAGAATTAACTCTCAGCGCGATTCTTCTATTGCTTACGATTTGGTAAACGGAGCCGTGAAGCGAATTGAAGGATTCGAACTTCACGAACGTGCCGAGGTGTATAAAGGCACCGAGGGAGTGATTCAGGCTCCTGACTGGACAGAAGCTACGGCAGCAGTTTCCGGTGCTTTGCTTTGGCAAAAGAACTGTGTTGCGCGGGCGAAAGGTGATGTTGATTTCTTTGAGGATCTTGGAAACCCTACACACTACGGTGATATTTACTCTGCTCTTGTTCGCGCCGGTGGTCGTGTTCGCCGTCAGTCGGGAGTTATTGCTATTCAACAAAAGTTTGTATCCTAATTAATCTGTTATGCCCCTCTCGGCCTGAGAGGGGTTTATCTAAAATATAACCCAATGAAAAATAAGAGATTTTGGATTATTGATAATGGCCACGGTGGGTTTATCGATGGTAAGCCGGTTACTCCGGGCAAGCGTTCTCCGGTATGGAAAGATAAGGCAATGGATCAATTGATTGAAGGTGACTTCAATCGTAAGGTGGTTCGTGTTCTTGCAGGTTTGCTTCACAGTGAGGGTATTCAATATCAAATATTAGTAACTGAAGAAAGAGATGTGTCTTTGGCGGATCGAGTTCGCCGTGTAGGTCGAATTTGCCGAAAACACCCGAACGCAGTGCTTGTTTCGATTCATGCGAATGCAGGTGGTGGTAAAGGTTTTGAGGTGTTTACTTCGGTAGGTGAAACTGAGTCGGACAAAATTGCTACTATTTTTTGTGAGCAATACAAAAAGGATCTTCCTGATTTTCCACTTAGAGTGGATAGAGCTGATGGTGATCCTGATAAAGAAAGTAATCTCTACATCCTTCGAAAAACTGCATGTCCTGCAATACTTACTGAAAACCTGTTTATGGACAATAAGGAGGAATGCAAATTTTTATTGAGCAAAGAAGGTGTTGCGCAAATAGCTGCTATTCATGCTCAGGCAATCGCCAAATATGAAAGGGGCTTAAAATGACACTGGAATGGCTGACACTTGCTGTGATTGGTGGTGGTGCTGTTGTTATCTGGTGGAGTTTTAGAACGTGGGCGCGAGGGATGAATACCCGCTTTGATTTGCTGATAAGTGAAATAAAAGAGTTGAGTAGGTCTCTGGTGGCTCAGGACGGCCGGCTAAACTCACAGGAAGGCAGGGCTGAAACGCACGAGAAACGATTAAACGATCACGCCAAAAGATTACGCGATATTGAATTGAAACAAGCTAAAAACACGGGATAATGGCAAAGAAAAAATTTAAAGAAACAAAGGTTGGTCAATGGCTTTCCCAGAAAGCTCCAGGAATACTAGGTACAATAGGCAATGTTTTTCCGCCCGCGAAAATCCTGAGTAGTTTGATTGCCGGCGCTCCTGAAATTAGTCTTGCTGATCAGTTGGAGTTTGAAAAACTGCTGGCATCGACCTATGAAGCTGAGTTGGAGAATCACCAAAAAAATACTGAAGGTGCACGCGGTTTGTATTCTACCAGTAAGGAAATGACCAACTGGGTTGCCAGGAGAATCATGAACTGAAACCCAATAATGTTGGTGTTGTTAATCGCAGCCAATATCGCCTGTGTAAAATACTTCGACAGTGTTGCACTGGCTTTAATCTCTAATGTTGTTGGGCAGGTGATGCAGCAGCTCATTAATGAGCGCACGACTGTGGCCAACTTCTTTTTAGGCAGTTCGGAGGGTAGTAAAGAAAAGACCCGGGAACTATTGAAAAATGATAATAATTAACCGTACAGACGCGATTCATCGCGTCTCTATCAAAACAAAATAAAATGCCAAAAACAGGAATAATTGATGGTGGTGATATCGTAGTCTTTATTGATATAGCGGGAACACCAACAGCAATAGCACATCAATCGGAGTGTTCGATTGATCACAAGACGAATTTTAGAGAGCGAAGAACGAAAGCCACAAATGGTACCGAGCGAGCCCCTGATTCAAATGTCACAACCATTTCGGTTAGCTCACTAGCTACTTACGATGGTTACTCTTACTTCGATTTACGATCGAAGCAAATTGCCAAAGAATCTCTTCTGATTAAATACAGCCTTGAAACCGGTGAAGAAACCGGTGATAAATATGAAGAAGGTGATTTCTTTATTGAGTCTTTAAAGAGAGCTGACAATGAAGGTGATGACACCAAGGTGGATGTAACCTTTGTTCAGAAAGCTGAACCTCAAGTTAAATCAGTAACAGTATAATTTTTTAATGCATTGACCTATGGCAGAGAAAATTAAGAGTATCGAGATAAAAGGAAAGAAATATTCCGTTTGGGGTGGTTATTATGCCCTTGAAAAATTTGAATTGATTACCGGCCTTGGTGCTGATAAGGTAACGAGTAACGTTACATGCAGTGTAACATTTACTTGGTGCAGTATGTGGGCGGGGGCTAAAATGCAAGAGGAAGAATTCGAGGTGAGCTTGGATGATTTCAAAGCAATGGTAAATGAAGACATGAGCATTCTTACTCAGGCAAAGGAAGAGGAGGCTGACTCAAAAAAACCGAAGCTGGCAGTGGCGAGCCAGCCAGAAGATTAAGCTATAAGGAGATTAAAGGTATTGCCATAGGTCAAATCGGCATGTGTTTGGACGACTTCCTGCGCCTCTCGGCTGAGGGGTTTCAGGAAGTTTACAAACAACACCTTGAGAAGATTGAGAACGATCATAAGCTGCGAATGCATGAGAATCGCTCTGCGGTTGTACAGCTGGTTAATCTCTCTCCTTACTACAAAGAAAATTTAGATCCGGTTAAAGTTTGGCCATTCCCCTGGGAAAAGAAGCCGGAAGGCAAAAAGAAGAAGCGACAAAGCTCGAAAGAGCGCATGAAAGCTTTGGATGAAAAATGGAAACCCAAAACCCCAAAAGCGCAAAACGATGAGTAGTGTTTACGATGTAGCCATACGAATAGCGGCCGAAACCAAAGATTTGGTGAAGGAGATTAAAAGCAATACGGGCTTGTTGCAAACAATGGGTACAGTTGCAGCGGGTGTTTTTGCAGCGGGAATGATTCGCGATGCGGCTACAGAATTGTACACTTACGGAACCGGCATTGATACGATCCGCGAAAAGCTTGGCTTGCTAAGTGGCGTACAGGGTGATGCTTTGAATAAGATTACCGGTAGTGTGAAAGCTATCGGCGATATCTGGGACAAGGATTACAACGAGGTAATTAAAACCTCGAACGTATTGACAAAACAATTGGGCGCAGACTCAGATAAGGCAATGAAGCTTATTCAGCAGGGAATGGCAAGTGGTGGCGATGCTACCGGCGACTTCCTTCAACAAGTATCAGAGTATGCCCCAATGTTTAAGGATGCCGGACTTTCGGCAGAGTCTTTGGTCGCAATTGTAACGCAAAGTGTTACATCAGGAATATTCAGCGACAAAGGTGCCGATGCTATAAAAGAGAGCATGCTGCGTATTCGCGAAATGACAACGGCTACTGAAGATGCTCTGGCAGGTATAGGTATTTCGAGTGATGACGTTCAAAAGAAACTACAAGATGGTACCTGGACCTACTTGGATGTGTTAAAGCTTGTAAGTAAGAAGTTGGGTGAATTCCCGCCACAGAGCAAGAAGGTGGGAACCGCTATTGCTGATATTTTTGGAGGAGCCGGAGAAGATGCCGGCTTGGATTATTTAAAGACTCAATTATTCAAGTTTTTTTGTGTAAAAATA
>JAESQY010000016.1 GCA_016764915.1 Aliivibrio sp.
AAACACTTAAACACTTAAACACTAATCTAGCTAATGGCTTTGCATGATGTGTAGGCCAGCCATTTTTTATCGCCCACGATGCAACATCTTCTTCTTTAAAATGTAAGTCTTCGTTTTTCAGCTTTAAAATAAATCGTTTCGCAATATCTTTATCTATTTTATGGACAAAACCCATTGATGGATTTAGTAATCTAGAAATTCTTTCTAATTGAGAGATCAACTGCGATGGTAAGATCGATGATTTAAACTTCCAGCCCATATCACACCAAATATCTGGACTCCATATTGAAGCCCAGTCTACACCGTCAGACTCACTTGCTGTGAAATATACAATGCTATTAGCATTTTTAATCTGGTTGAAGCGTGACATGTTTAATCCGGATAGGTTATAGCCAATGATTGTTTCATATTTTTTATGTATTGACTGAGAACTTGAAACTTCTAAGCGAATCTTGATATCAAGCCCACTGTACAATTGAATCTCGTGACCTTTGCACATGAATGCACTGCGTTTTTTTCCTAGATGGGTAGCAAAAACAGAATCTTTGAATGACTTTTGGGTCGGAAAAAATAACGTAATATTAGTCATACCATCCTCCACTGTTTGATTTGTCGCTTTAAGTAGAACTTGCCTAATATTATCTAACGTATTGATATTGTTTCCGATGAGAAATCTTGATGTCGAGATACTATTCATTTTAATTATATTTACCTTTATTTCGTTTAAGATTGATTTTTTTTATCGCGCCTTGCACGCGCGGAGTTTCGTAATTAGGTTATAAACCACGTAAGTGAATTAAATATCTAACCAGTCGGTAATATCATCCATAGAGTCATCTACGATGTTATCTAAATCTGGTGCAATGGCATCAATCAAAGATAGGAACGCGTAGGTGTCTGATCTGTCGGGAGAACGTATATTATGTTTGGCTTTCATCTCTTTTTTAGAGCATATGACCCACTGACCAGCCTCATTTAAGTGAACTGGTAAGCGGCTTAATTGCTCTTTAGTTAAATCACTTCGGTCTATCTGTAATCGACCTGTTTTAATGGCGTTGCGCATCATGATGTGACTGAAAGCACGCTTATTGATAAATCTTGCTTTGTCTGATTTTTTAAATACAGGCTGACCCCAGCGTATCTCGTGAATCGATAGGCCTAGTTCTCTTGCAGTTTTGATTGTGGCGAACCCCACCCCATCACCATCAATCGCAATTTGAATATTTTGGTCGATGTAAGGCTCAACATGCTTTTTAATTTCATAAGCAAAATCGATAGGGTCAATTTCAGGAGACATCTCAATAATTTCATGGTTTATCACTTTCCGCATAGCGGGGGGATCAAGTGATACTTTACAGATATTAATTACGGATTTATCTCGCCCATTCCCCACGTCACATGCAGCAACCCAACCCCATTCACCATCAATTAAGTTTGGTGTTGCTCGCATTGCTCTTTCGCAGTCAACTCCCGTAAGTAGGTATCCATCTAATGTACTCGGAAAGCGCCCAAGCACCTTAATTTGATACTCTGCTGAGTCTTCCCCTCCGTAAGATAAAAGCTTCTCTCCGATAAACTCAGGAGTAACTAGTGGGGATTCTTCAGAGTTAAGCGTTATTGCTGTCCATATGCCATCAGGCCTATTTTTTGTTTTTGCAAGTTTATGGTGGGAATCATAAAAAAAACCATTTGGTCTGGTTGGTTGGCTGAGCATAAACATATTATTATTACGTTCTGTTAATGCAGCGCTGAGAACTTGTAATGCTTTATCGGGTAATCCACTTGCTTCATCAACTATAACTAAATAGCTGTGACAGTGTTCACCGGCTAAGGCCTCTTCATTTCCTGCTTTTGCTGATTTAGCAATGCAACTCCAGATCCCTTTATAACCGACGGCATAAAATTCACGCTCATTAAGCACAAAATATTGCTCTAGCCACGGTAGGTTACGGCAGATGGATTTGAGATTAATTTTTAAATATTTCCATATAACATTACGTACCTGAGCTGCATTGTTAGCAACCACGACAACACGACTTTCAGGATTTAATATCATAAAGGCTAAAATCATAATACTGGCTATATCACTCTTACCTGTACCGTGACCACTAGAGACACTTACGCGAGCCCTGACGCATTGTATTTCTGATATAATTAACCTTTGCTGCCAAGTTGGCTTCTTTCCTATTAATACAGCTGAGAATGCTATCCAGTCTCGTTGGTAGTCTTGCAAAAGCGCAAGATAACGAGGATCCGTTAGAATAGATTTAACTTTAGCCATTGTACTCACCTGATTCTTTACTTTGTTTTATAGGTGCTCCGAAAAACTGCTCATTGATACGCTGCTTTTCTGCGTTAATGGTTAATTTACGCTGTTGTTGTGCTGCTTCTTCCCCTTCCGTTTTTTGCCAATAAGACTGTAATCGCAGACTTAATTCTTCTCGGCTGTATAATTCAGGGACTAACTCAGGTTCAATAGCCCGTAATGCATTATCAACTTGCTTATGTACGTAGTTTGGTAATTCACCAAGATCATTTATTTCAAACTGATAGGCGACCTCTAAGGCATCACAATCACCAGCTCTTAACTTTTTAAGCCAACGAGTCCTTGTTTTGGTGACCGAGCTATCGAGTTCTTCCGCCACTGATAAATGCGACTCTAACGCCTTTTGTATCTGTGGTATCAGCCGAGCTGTACTATCAGCACAAGATAGGGCTACTTCTAACGCAAGTGCGGACTCACCTTGTTGAGTTAGCGCATCAATAGCTTGTTCACCCAGTAGTGCAATATTCGATAGCTGTCCTTTGAGCATGCCAATTTCAAATCCTAAGTCTCCAGCGAGGATGGAGGAAACTAGTGTTTCTGGTATCTTTTTTGAGTATCCTCCATGTACGAGTGCAGCCTTATTGTTTTTTAAAAATGTGGCTCGCCTTGTTGTTTTATCAATGCTGTAATTTTTAGTTTGTTGCTCTTTACGTTTTTTCATTGCCCATTCCGTATAAAATTTGGAACTAGGCATCTTAAGTTCAGCGATAAAATACAGGCAATAAAAACAGATTTATTTGATAAGGTATTCTCATAGCCTTCCAACACCAAATCGGTTGATATCCTTGTCAAATACCTTCGAGTAGTTTTTGGCTAGGTAGGCTAACCTGTATATGGCGGCTTTGAACTCGTCCTTTTTGTTTCTATGAACCATGTAATGAGCGTTTTCCACAGGATATGCGTACCCAAAAACATTTTGACTACGCCATAAGGTATCAGCAAGTTTATGAATATTGTAAGAGTTGTCACACTTGTGACCGCTAAGCAGGATTGCCATGTGGTAATGCTGAGCTGGTGCTCCGTTTTGTTCTCTTACCCAGATATATCTAGCTTTACAGTTATATTCTCTTTTCAATATTTTCTTGAAGCTTTTAAGAAAGGCGGACATAACTTTATTTTCAGGTGACCATTTCTTTAAATGAAACTGTAAGAATGTTACTGATACTCTCGAGTAGATTTCTTGCATACTCTCTAGTTGTTTAAATATTCGAGACATGATCTTTTGATTGATTCCTGTTTCACGATAAAGGATCAGGTAATGATCTCCTTTATATTTATAAAGTGCTTCAGTATTGTTTGACTGGATCAGTGTTATGGGGCACATACAATATTATTTACCTGCATGATAGTTGCGAATTTGAATACCCAAAGAAATTTTAGTTTGTAGATTATTGCCATTTCAAACTTAAAGAAACCCTGTATAGCCGACACCTTTAAATTACTCGTAATAGCATGATTCATTAGTATTTGTTGTGCGTAATGCTTTCGTATTTACGCGAGTTAATATTAATAAGAACATTTGCTATAAATTAATTGCGAAATGCTGGATATAAGTTATTTTTCATATTCAAATTCGGTCACGTTTAAATGAAATAAAAAGACTATATCGCCCTTTTATTTCACTGCTCGATTAGATCTGTTGCTCAATCCAAATTTCAATTTTTTCTGCAAACCAACCTCGGATATGACCTTTTGGTGTGCGGAGAGGCTCAGGCAATTGTTTCTGCTTTATCATGCGGTAAACAGTGCTCTCACTTAGCCCTATTTTATGGGCTAATTGCTTTTTGCTTATGATTGCAGTATCCATATTCTTCGTCCGTTGACGAGACCGATCATATTGCGTCATGGCACATATCTACATAAAGAGGTTGCTCTTGCACCCAATCTAACAGGTCTTGTAAATGCCAACCTACAGAACGATTTCCGAGAAAAATTCGAGCTGGAAAACGCCCTTGTTGCTCTAACTGCCAAGCGTGAGCTCTGGAAATGGAAGTGATATGTTTACGTTCTGCTTCACGTACTATACGTATATTATGGTTTGGTATGGTCATCATTAATCCTCATTGGTTCATGGTTGTTTTTGATGGGATTAATGATGCACTGTTTGATTTTAAAAAGCGGTGACACAAAAATAAATAAATTTGTCACCTATTTGTTAGCTGATAAATATACTGGCCAGTAGGCCATTTTTGTCATAATCCTGATGCCCTCTTATTTCTGATAATATCGTTGCCATATAATGATGATTGAGTAGATTCTTATAAAATCTAGAGTTATCAGCCTTGAGTATTTCAGTGCCAATTTCGCGATTAAACAATATCTCATCGAGTTGAGAGTTTGTGATATACCATTTGCTATTCGCGGGAGACTTAATTAGGCAATAAAGATAAATATCTAGGTATTGAATAGCTTTTTTCATTACAAATGATTTTAACGATTTTGTTTGTTTTTTATTTCCTTTTTTAGGTTTTGGCTCTGGGCATTGCAGCAGCTCTCGTGCAGTCTCAATTTGTACTCTTAGCTGTTCAAGTAGGGTGGCATTATCGTATTCTTGGATATTTGCTAGTAATGCAATACGAGTACTTTCATTGCTAAATGGGAAGACATATTCCCGTCTCATTTCATTTAACTCATCGCTAAATGGGAATACATATTCCCGCGTTACTGAATTCAACTCATTGGTTTTAATAACTTCAGAAATATTGCCTTTATCATCAAATGAATGAGGTATTTTGTCTTTAATACTTTTATTAAATATGACTTTTATTTGCTGAAGGAGCTCTAGTTCCGAATCTTTAAGCGTTATTATTGCATCGCAATCTGAACCGATGGAAGGTTTATAGTATGATGAGCTTAATCTAACCTCTCCCTTGTCTATGTTTTGCCATCGTTTGTCAGTTGCACTGCTACTATTTGCGAGTATGGCAAAGTTATAAAGTGCAAGACGTTCTTCAATTTCAACTAAATAGTCTTCGATTGATATATTTTTTTGGTAAGAATAATCTTTACTATGAAACCAATTTTGGAGGTGTTTAAACTCATTTTTTGGTATTAAATTTCTATCCATATCACAGCTCATATTTATTTAGGTTAATAGGATTATAATTAATTACATCAGCCAAATAGGTTGATAGTTTCTTTAGAGCATCTTTGCGTTCGGCAAGGTAATCATGACGATTATAAATACCCTCCACCCCTTTTAACTTATGGTTCAGACAGCGCTCGGCAATGTATCCATGTACACCTAAAGAGGCTAGTAAACTACGGCATGTTCGTCCTAAATCATGAATGGTAAAATGCTCAATACCTGCATTGCCTAATAAATTAGGGTAGGGCTGCTTATTGCCATCTACTTTTAAGCCAAATATTTTAGCGAGCGCATGGTTTAACGTATCATCTGAGATGTATCCTCTGCGCTTACTCGCTCGTCTTGCTGGAAAGAGGTATTCGGAACCGCAAGCACGAATATGTAGTTCTATAAGGATTGCCATGCATGCTGGTGGCAGGGGAATTGTTATAGCAACACCCGTTTTATTATCATCAGGCATATTCCAAAGGCATTTTTTAATATCAAAATGTTCCCACTTGGCTGAGATAAGCTCACCTTTGCGTACCCCAAGTAATAACAACATACAAAATGCTAAATAATTATCACGAGTAAATATATCGGTATTCGCATTTAGTACCTGAAAGACTGTTGTTAACTCATCTTTGGTCAGTGCTCTATCACGAGATTGACCTAGGCCGCCTGCATCCCTCTGTGTGAATGGTTGCGCTGGGTTATGAATAATAATATTTATCTTTATCGCGTGTCTGAAAAGTTGCTTGGCATACATCA
>JAESQY010000017.1 GCA_016764915.1 Aliivibrio sp.
GATTGAGTCATAGTTCCTCCGTTGGATTGGAAAAACTATGACAAAGTCTTGCTGAGATTAGAATGTGGGGTTAATTGCACGCTTACAATACATCAGTCTCAGGTGCAATAAAAGTAGACGACGATAATCGAAGTGTGGCATGCGCTTTTACCGAATCATCATCTGGACTTGGCATTTTATTAACCCAAACATAACTCGTTAGTGTCACCGTTTCTCCGGCGATAAAAGCTCTGCTATTACTGTACCAATCAACAGCAGAAGCTGCCGCTACTGAACTATCCAAATCGATCGTGCTTCCGCACCCAGATAAAGCAATTGCAAATAAAATAGCGCCAATTTTTTTCATTATTTACCTCTTAATTCTAACCACTTCTTTAAAGTTTTAATATCATCTTGATACTCATTTTTAATCTCTTCAACCCAGTCATTAATATTTTCCCACCAAGCAGGGTGCTCTGGTGATTGTGCTTTTTGAGCCACCGACTGAATATGTTTCAATCCAATAGAACCTGCAGCTCCTTTTATTTTATGTACTTCACAAACAATACCGGCTTGATCTTTCGCCGTCATATTCGAATCTAAGATCTCTAAGTATCCCGGCATGAGATCTTCAAACATAGTAATGCTTTCAATTATAGGAGCGGTGCCGACGATCTCAACATAAGATTCAAGCATCTCTAAATCGAGTAACTTAGTAAAAAGTGGCTCTTTTTTTCTCGCCGAATTTGGTTTTAAATTATTTGGTTTTTTATCTATTTTTGCCGGCTTATATTGATCATTGTTGAGCATTAACTTCTCTATCACAGTAGATAAAGACTGTACGCTTAACGGTTTACTGATCGCTTCATCCATTCCTTTATCAAAATATTCTGTCTTATCTTTCAATACATTGGCTGTTAACGCTACTAAAGGAGGAAGATTCTCATAAGTCTTTCTGAAATGTTGAGCAATATCAAAACCTGTCATGTCCGGCAGTTGAATATCCAGCAGTACCAGATCGTAATTATCGGGTGAAAACGCAACAATGGCTTCATCTCCACGCATTGCAACATCAACACTGTGACCTAAGCTCTCAAGCAAAGATCGCGCGACAGTAATATTCAGTTCAATATCTTCCACCATGAAGATGCGTAAACTTAACTCTTTCTTTGCCGGTATAATGCTTTCATCAATCACTTTATTGCTGATCGGTACGGCAATGCTGGCGGTAAAAGTACTACCAAACCCTTCTTCACTGGTTGCGGTTAGCTCTCCACCCATCAACTTTATCAATTGTCCAGATACAGCAAGACCAATTCCCGTTCCAACAGCATGTAGGTTGTCATCACTCTGTTTAACTTGGTAATACATAGCAAAAATCTTATCGATTTCAGCTTCTGGTATACCAACACCTGTGTCTTCAACTTCAAAAGTAATATGGGCAAGCTTATCCACCACTTCACAACTCACTGACAGAACGACACTGCCCTCTTTGGTAAACTTGGTTGCATTACCAATTAAGTTCCACAATACCTGCCTTAATCGAGTACCATCCACTTCTATTTGATTCGGTAAGTCAGTCACTCTTTCCAAGTTAAAGCGCAACCCTTTCTGCTCAGCCATTAATCCTGATATATTTTCAATTTCTGTCACGAAATCAAGGAAATTAAGTGGTTCAATAACTAACTCTAATCTTCTTCGATCAAATTTATCCATATCAATAATATCGTTAAAAATATTACCTAAAGTGATAGCACTGACATTAATGGTTCGCATATAATTTCTCTGCTCATCATCAAGCTGAGTATCTAACAACATACGGCTCAAGCCAACAATTCCATTCAGCGGGGTTCTCAGCTCATGACTGATGGTAGATATAAATGTCGTTTTTTCACGGCTGGCCTTTTCTAAATCATTTTCATACTGTTTTCGCTCAGTAATATCTCGACCAAAACCAACCAAACCCAGATGCCGATTATCACGGCTATAAAAAGGCAGTTTTCTCAGTTCAAAACACGCTTTTCGTCCATCGGGATAAACTAACCACTGCTCATAAGTTAGCTGTTTGTTGTCTTTAAATACCTGTTCATCCGTTTTAACCACTACTGCGGCAATCTCTTTGCTGTATACGTCCCAAGGAGTAAGTCCAATCAGCTCTTTTTCTGTTTTTCCAATCAGCTCTTCGATTGCTCTGTTACAACCTGAAAATTCACCTTTTTCATTACGGTAATAGATAATATCTGGCGATGAATCTAGAAATGAGCGCAATAGTGCACTTCGCTCTGAGAGTGCCATTTGAGCCTTTTCACGCTCATATACCTCATTTTCAAGGTCAAGAATGGCTTGTTGTCTACCCTGTTCTGCTTTCTCTCTCTCTTCCATCTCTTGATTCAATTGTTGAATATTGCCTTTAAGTTGGTCATTCAACTCTAAATCACGAGAACGCATCTGCTCTAATTTAGAGACTAATCGAGTCAAACGCTGTCGAGAGTCTTCTAAATGGTCAACCACAACCGAGAGAAAAAACACAGCCCAAGGCGTAATCAGTAGACCAAAAAAGACGGATCGCAAAATATCGATTTTTAGTATTTCGCCACTCAAAATCAGCGTTACGCCCACTTGAATGACAACGGCTAACGCCACTAACGCACTGGCGAGCAAAATACTAAATTTAAGGACCCCAAGTTTTACCATTAGATCTACATAGTACTGGGCAAGACTCTTCAAATACTTCATGCAAACATCCATCTTTATTAAGTCAAACGATGATATAGCGACTTGCATCTGACTCATAGTAACTATTGTAATTACCTTTATATAAAGCAAGGTTATTCACAAAAGTTGATTTTAATTATGAATTTTATTATTTATTTAAGTGTTTGTGAGGTGACGTAAATACAAACGGTCGATTAAGTAAACTGCCTTGAACGCCATTTTGTTCAAGATCATTCCAAATCCCCGTCATTGCTAACCAGTGCTGTTCACACCATAATGGTGACAACAAAATTGGCTGTTGCGCAGTAGCAGAGACTCTATGGTAAATAACATCGGCGGGGGTCATTCGGATTAATTCACTCGCAATGGAAACATAATCACTCATCTCAATGGCTTCCAATCGCCCTGCTCGCCACGCTTTTGCCATCGTACTTCCTTCTACAATGTGCAAAGGATGCAGTTTAATGCCATCTGTTCCAGCGTCAATCACCTGCTCTAAGGTACGTAAATTGTCCGTTCGTTGCTCGCCAGGAAGGCCAACGATCAAATGAGTGCACACCTTAATGCCTAATGCTCTTGCCTGTTTTGCAATATCTTCATAACAGGCGAAATCGTGTCCTCGATTGATACGCTGCAATGTTTTATTGTTTGAGGTTTGCAACCCAAGCTCTAACCATACTTCATACCCTTGCACTACATAGCCTGCTAATAGAGAGAGCACCTCTTTAGGTACACAGTCAGGACGAGTCCCAACACATAACCCGACAATATCACTCGCATCAAGTGCTTCTTCATACATCATTTTCAACCGTTGAACTTCGGCATAAGTACTGGTGTATGCTTGAAAATAAGCGAGATATTTTTTTGCACGATCCGTTTTTTTTGCACGATCAGCAAGTTGAACCGCTATCGGTTTATATTGCGTTTGTTCATCAGAAAAAGAGGATACATTACAAAATGTACAACCACCTCGGCCAATCGTTCCATCACGGTTTGGGCAAGTAAATCCGCCATGCAACGTTAATTTATGTACTTTTTCACCATGTCTTCTTTGAAGATCCATGCCAAACATATTAATAAGTTTATGAAGTTGCATTGGTAATCCCACAACGATATAAAATGAAAATATAGTTCCATTTTGTAACTAAAAAACACATTACAATAACCAAGGTTATTCACGTTTTCATTTAACTAAATCAATAAACAATCATTAAAGAGTTATAAACCCCTCACTTTCAATAAATTTAACGGTTTAAACCCGGTAAATGAACTTAATAATATAAGGGCAGGAAAAATTAAAAATGGCATTTCACCCGACAAAAATGTAGCATAGTTACAGTAAAATCCGATTTATGTTCCAATAGTGACAGAATATCACTTACGAAAAATAGTGGCTTTCACCCCTCCTCATCGGGAATTCAACATTTTTGATTTCCTCATAAGAAAACTACAATGGATTACGTTGTTTCGCACCAAAATGAGAGTTTTTTCCGCGAAACACAGAATGGATTCAGGCCTACTTCAACTTGAGTTAACGCACTCCGTAGGTTCTCAATATATATGGACATGGCGAAAATTTGCAATTAGACAAATTGCGCCTGATTTAACAGGAAGGATGTATCTATGATAGATCAAGAGAAAAAATCACAAGGCATGTATGTGCCTGAACTAGAGCATGATGCCTGTGGTATCGGTTTTGTTGCCCATCTTAAGAATCGAAAATCTCATGATATCGTTACCCAAGCATTAAACATGCTTGCTCGCATGGAGCATCGTGGCGGACAGGGCTGTGACCCACGCAGCGGTGATGGTGCGGGAATTCTGTTACAAAAACCTCATGAGTTTCTCTTAGAAGAGGCTTTGAAACTAGGCATTACACTGCCAACATTTGATCAATACGGTGTTGGCGTGGTGCTCTTTCCAAAAGATGAACACAAACGTCAGCAGTGTCGCGATATTATTGAGCGTAATGCCAACCGTCTTGATCTTGAGATTATCGGTTATCGAACTCTTCCCGTTGATAATAGTATGTTAGGTGCTGATCCACTAACCACCGAGCCCAAATTTGAACACCTGTTTGTTTCAGGTGGTTCCAGCATGGACCCCGCTGTTTTAGAGCGTAAACTGTATGTATTACGTAACTATACGATACGTGTCTGTTTAGAGAGTGTCTCTAATATTGGTGATGATTTTTATATCAACTCCCTCTCTTACAAGACCTTGGTTTATAAAGGTCAGTTAACCACAGAACAAGTTCCTCAATACTTTTTAGACTTACAGAACCCTACCATGGTAACGGCTTTGGCTCTGGTTCACTCTCGTTTTTCAACCAACACGTTTCCTAGCTGGCGTTTGGCTCAACCCTTTAGATACATCGCTCATAATGGTGAAATCAATACTGTTCGTGGAAACTTGAACTGGATGAAAGCGCGTGAAGCGATTATTGAATCTAAGCTGTTTAGCCAGCAAGAGATGAATATGCTGCTGCCTATCTGCCAAGAGGGATCGTCTGACTCATCTAACTTCGATATGGCGTTAGAACTTCTTGTACTATCAGGTAGAACCTTGCCGCACGCATTAATGATGTTGATACCAGAAGCGTGGCAAGAGAATAAAAACATGGACCCTAAACGCCGTGCTTTTTATCAATATCATGCCAACGTCATGGAACCTTGGGATGGCCCAGCGTCAATCTGCTTCACTGATGGCGTTCAAGTTGGTGCAATGCTAGATAGAAATGGTCTTCGCCCTTCACGTTATACCGTGACCAAAGATGACTTCTTGATTATGGCTTCTGAGTCCGGTGTGGTTGATATTAAACCGGAGAATATACAATTCCGTGGTCGTTTGCAGCCGGGACGCATTTTTGTTGCTGATTTAGAACAAGGACGAATCATTTCAGATGAAGAGGTGAAAGATGGCATTGTCACCTCTCAACCATATGCGTCTTGGATACAAAAAAACCTCCTGACTCTGAAAGCGCTGCCAGAAGCGGACAACATGCATCACCAACCCACACCTGAACGCCTATTGCACCATCAACAAGCATTTGGTGTCACTTCAGAAGAGGTGAATGAGATTATTGTTCCGCTGGCAAAAACCGGTTATGAACCTCTCAGTGCTATGGGTGCTGATTGGCCACTAGCTATCTTGTCGCATCAATCCCAGCATCTATCCAACTACTTTAAACAGTTATTTGCTCAAGTCACCAATCCACCTATCGATCCGATTCGTGAGCGTATGGTGATGTCACTGAATACCTATTTAGGCAAAGATCAAAACTTACTGACAGAAACGCCTGAGCATTGCCAAAAAGTTGAACTTGAATCGCCTGTTTTATCAAACGCTGAGCTAGAAAAAATTCGTGCCATAGACAAAGAGCACTTACAAGCTAAAACATTAGATATTGTATTCAGAGCCAATGGTGAATTAGGTAAATTGCAGCGCGCCCTAAAGCGTATCTGTCAATACTCAGAGGATGCGGTTAATGACGGCTACTCCATCATTATCTTAACCGACCGAGCAGTGAATTCTAATCACGCGGCTATTCCGGCCATGTTGGCCGTTGGCGCAGTACATCACCACCTGATCCGTAAAGGGTTAAGAATTAAATGTGACATCGTGGTGGAAACAGGCGACGCTCGTGAGACTCATCACTTTGCAACGCTTATCGGTTATGGCGCTAACGCTGTTAACCCATATCTGGTCACTGAAACCTTAGTGGATCTGCAGCGTAAGCGCAAACTGGACCCAGAACTGGCCACTGATGACCTGTTCAATAACTACCGTAAAGGGGTGAATGCAGGACTGCTTAAGATCTTCTCAAAAATGGGAATTTCAACTCTGCAGTCATACCACGGCGCTCAAATTTTTGAAGCACTTGGCATCAGCAAATCGGTGGTGGATAAATATTTCACTGGCACTGTCTCTCGCATTCAAGGTTTAACCATTGATGATATTGCAAAAGAAGTTTTAGTTCGCCATCGCATTGGTTACCCTAGTCGTGAAATCCCAGTACAAATACTTGATGTTGGTGGTGTATATCAGTGGAAACAGCGCGGTGAAAAACACCTATTTAACCCGGAAACTATCTCACTATTACAGCAATCAACTCGTAACAAAAATTATGAACAATTCAAACAGTATGCTCATGCGGTTGATGCCCAAGGCGATAACGCGGCCACATTACGAAGCCAATTAGCGTTTATTAAAAGCCCAGCGGGAGCGATTCCTCTAGCAGAGGTGGAGCCGATTGAGAGTATTCTTAAACGCTTTGCTACTGGTGCAATGAGCTTTGGTTCTATCTCACACGAAGCTCACTCAACGTTAGCCATTGCCATGAACCGAATTGGTGCCAAATCTAACTCGGGTGAAGGTGGTGAAGATCCTGCTCGTTTTGAGAAAAAAGCCAACGGTGACTGGGAACGTTCAGCCATCAAACAAGTGGCATCAGGTCGTTTTGGCGTAACCTCTTATTACTTATCCAATGCCGATGAGATTCAGATCAAGATGGCGCAAGGTGCAAAACCGGGCGAAGGTGGGCAACTGCCAGGTGATAAAGTGGATGACTGGATTGGCGCAACCCGCCATTCAACGCCAGGCGTCGGATTGATCTCTCCACCACCACACCATGATATCTACTCGATCGAAGATCTGGCTCAACTGATCTATGATCTCAAAAATGCCAATCGTAAAGGCCGTGTTAACGTCAAGCTGGTTTCTGAAGCGGGCGTAGGCACAATCGCCTCTGGCGTTGCTAAAGCCAAAGCCGATGTGGTTCTTATCGCTGGCTTTGATGGAGGAACGGGCGCATCTCCGATGTCCTCAATTCGTCACACCGGCCTTCCATGGGAACTTGGTCTCGCAGAGACGCACCAAACCTTACTGAAAAATGGTCTACGTAACCGTATCGTGGTCCAATCCGATGGTCAGATGAAAACACCTCGAGATCTAGCAATAGCGACTCTACTGGGTGCTGAAGAGTGGGGAGTTGCAACGGCTGCACTGGTGGTTGAAGGCTGTATTATGATGCGCAAGTGTCATAAAAACACCTGCCCTGTTGGCATCGCAACACAAAACAAAACATTGCGTGAACGCTTTGATGGTCGTGTTGAAGATGTTGTGACTTTCTTCCAATACATGGCTGAAGGCTTACGTGAAGTGATGGCTGAACTTGGCTTCAAAACCATTGAAGAGATGGTCGGCCAATCACACAAGCTTAAAGTTCGCGATAACATCGGCCACTGGAAATACAAAAACCTTGATTTAAGCCCAGTGTTGTTCAAGGAACCTGCTCGTGCTGAAGATGGCATTTTCAATCAGCGTCAACAAGATCACAAACTGGACAATGTATTAGATCGTAAATTGATTGAAAGCGTTGCCCCTGCTCTTTATGAAGGAAAATCGGTCGATGCTGAATTTGACATCATTAATACCGATCGAAGTGTTGGCACCATGCTCTCCAATGAGATTTCAAAAATCTATAAAGACCAAGGCTTACCACAACCAATGAATGTAAAATTCAAAGGCAGTGCAGGCCAAAGCTTAGGTGCATTCCTTGCTAAAGGAGTGAAGTTTGAAGTCGAAGGTGATGCTAATGACTACTGGGGTAAAGGACTCTCTGGTGGCACACTGGTGCTCTATCCTGATGTCAATTCAGATATAGTGCCTGAAGATAACATCGTGGTAGGTAACGTCTGTTTCTATGGCGCGACATCGGGTGAATCATACATTCGAGGTCAAGCAGGCGAACGCTTCTGTGTTCGTAATTCTGGCGCACGAGTGGTGGTTGAAGGAATTGGTGATCACGGTTGCGAATACATGACTGGTGGTATTGCCGTTATCTTAGGACAAACTGGACGTAACTTCGCTGCGGGCATGAGTGGTGGTATCGCTTATGTGTGGGATCAATTTGATGACTTTGAAACTAAGCTAAATTCTGAGCTGGTTGATCTTGACCCTATCGAAGACGAAGACAAAGCACTGCTTAAAGAGATGCTGACCAAACAAGTTAACTACACCGGAAGTACAGTGGCAAAAACTTTCCTATCAAATTTCGAGGATAACCTTCAGAAAATGGTAAAAGTGATGCCAAGGGATTACAAAACTGTACTCAATAAACGTAAAGCCGATGCGGCAAACAAGGAAGAGTTGGAGGCCATCAATGGGTAAGCCTACTGGATTTTTAGAGTTTGGCCGTCAATTGCCAAACAAAATAGAACCAAGCATTCGTATTCAAGATAATAAAGAGTTTGTCTTAAACCAAGAGTTTGGTGACAAGATCAATACACAAGCTTCTCGCTGTATGGATTGTGGTGTTCCTTTTTGCCACAACGCCTGCCCGATTGGTAATATCATCCCTGATTTCAACGACGCTGTGTTTCGCGACAGCTGGGAAGAAGCATGGAACATATTAAGCTCCACCAATAACTTTCCCGAGTTCACAGGTAGAGTCTGCCCTGCACCTTGCGAAAGTGGTTGTGTGTTAGGCATCAACCAAGATCCGATTACTATCTGTAATATCGAGAAAACCATTGTTGAAACTGCCTATCGTGAAGGGTACGCCAAAGCGAAAAAACCTCACGCTCGTACCGGAAAAACCGTGGCTATTATTGGTTCTGGCCCCGCTGGTTTATCAGCCGCTGAGCAGCTCAATAGTGCCGGTCACTCTGTTACCGTTTTTGAGCGTGACGAAAAAGTGGGCGGTTTACTGCGCTTCGGTATTCCTGACTTTAAACTGGGCATGGATATTATCGACCGTAAAATTGATTTGATGGTCGATGCTGGTATTAAATTTGAAATTAATGCTCACGTTGGTGTCGACATTAACGCTCAACAACTACGTCAAGATTTTGATGTGATTTTGCTAACGGGTGGGTCAACGGTACCTCGTGATCTTCCTATTCCAGGCAGAGAGTTAAACGGTGTTCACTATGCCATGGACTTTTTGGCGCAGAATAACCGCCGTGCTAATGATATGGATCTGAAAACAGAAGAGATCCACGCCAATGCACAGCACATCGTGGTGATTGGTGGAGGAGATACCGGTTCTGACTGTGTAGGCACCTCTAATCGACATGGTGCAAAAAGCATTACTCAAGTTGAGATCATGCCTATTCCACCTGAACAGCGCCCGGCGAACCAGCCTTGGCCAGATTACCCAATGATAATGAAAACCACCACATCTCATGAAGAGGGTTGTTCTCGTCACTGGAATATTCTGACCAAAGAGTTTATTGGTGATGAACAAGGCAATGTAAAAGCGATACGCATTGCTGATATTCAGTGGGGTGAAGCGGCAGCGGGTGAGCGTCCTAGCTTTACGGAAGTGGCAGGCAGTGAACGTATCATTCCTTGTGATTTGGCTTTTTTGGCAATGGGCTTCCTACACCCAGAACCCTCAGGTGTACTGGCTCAGCTAGACATTAAATTGGATGAACGAGGTAATGTTGTTTCTGACGGCTTTGCAACCAGCCAAAAAGGTATTTTTGCCGCAGGCGATATGCGCACAGGTCAGTCGTTAGTTGTTCGTTGTATCAATGAAGGCAGAGAATCGGCACGATCCATCGATGAATATTTAATGGGTAGTAGTAATCTTGAAGCTAAGGCTGACTCCTTGATGCTTTCGGCATAGGCGACGATAACAAAACTTTATAAATGAAATAAAACGCATAAAGTTTGCATATAAATAGAGAATAGTTCCTTATCGAATTATTTATTGGCCAGAGCAACTGCTCTGGTCATTTTTTTATTCATAAAACACTGAAACTCAATTAACTTTCAAACAAATCGTTTGCCCTTCATTTTGACCATTAACTTTAAAACCCAGAGTAAACTTGTTAGCCATTCCACCTTATTAATCAAAAACTTATCAAAAATAATTTGTTAACCTGTTGTTAAGTATATATAAATAAAAGTAATTTATTGTTAACAAAACTTTAAACTCATTATCGCCGAATACTTGACCTTTTTATAGTTTCCTTATAATTTGTTAAGTTGCTGAGAAGAATGTTCAAAGGAATTGTTAAATTTATTGTCTCCACATCAGCATATTTATCGGCCAATTCACCCATAATTATTAGAAAGTAACTTCGGTCGGATTCAATTATTTAGGAGCCAGGAAGGCACCAAGCAAAGGAGGATGCAATGTCGCTTTACAATCCAGCATTAGAAAAGGATAACTGGGGCTTTGGTTTAATTGCTCACATTGAAGGTGAGACGAGCCATAAGTTGGTTCGAACGGCTATCTCTGCTTTAGGCAGAATGACCCACCGTGGTGGTATTGCAGCAGATGGTAAAACAGGTGACGGTTGCGGACTATTACTGCAAAAACCGGACTCTTTTTTACGAATTATTGCGCAAGAGAACAGTTGGAAGTTAGGTAAGCAGTACGCCATTGGCATGGTTTTTCTCAATGCCGACCCAATTCAAGCTCAAGCAGCCCGTGAAGTAATCAATCAAGAGATCGCCAAAGAGACACTCTCAGTGGTTGGCTGGCGCTCAGTCCCAACCAACTCTGATGTACTTGGTCCTATCGCCATTGAAACATTGCCAAATATCGAACAAGTTTTTATTAATGCCCCTGCTGGTTGGCGTGAACGCGACATTGAACGCCGTTTATACATTGCAAGGCGACGCATAGAAAAACGTATTACCGACGATTCTGAGTTTTATATCTGTAGCCTATCGACACAAGTTATTGTCTATAAAGGCCTGTGTATGCCAGCAGATCTTCCTCGTTTCTATTTGGATCTTGCGGATCTACGCCTTGAGTCTGCCATCTGTCTTTTCCACCAGCGTTTTTCAACCAATACTCAACCGAGATGGCCTTTAGCACAGCCGTTCCGTTACCTGGCACACAATGGTGAAATCAATACCATTACCGCCAACCGTAAATGGGCAAAAGCACGAGCATACAAATTCTCCACACCTTTGCTACCTGATTTACAAACAGCAGCTCCATTTGTTAATGAAGTGGGCTCTGATTCATCCAGTTTAGATAACATGTTAGATCTGTTTCTATCCGGCGGCATGGATCTATTCCGCGCCATGCGTATGCTAGTACCTCCAGCTTGGCAAAATCATCCAGACATGGACCCAGAGCTACGCGCCTTTTACGATTTCAACTCAAAACATATGGAACCGTGGGATGGCCCTGCAGGTATCGTAATGTCTGATGGCCGCTTTGCCGCATGTAATTTGGATAGAAACGGTCTGCGTCCAGCGAGATACGTTATTACCAAAGATAAATTAATCACCTTAGCATCAGAAGTCGGAATTTGGGATTACGCTCCAGATGAAGTGTCTGAAAAAGGCCGTGTTGGCCCAGGTGAACTGCTGGTTATTGATACTCGTAAAGGAAAAATTTGGCGTTCTGAAGAGATCGATAACGATCTAAAAAGCCGTCACCCATATAAAGAGTGGATGGACGAAAACGTTCTCCACTTAACGCCATTTGAGCAGTTAAGTGAAGAGCAAGTTGGCCATCGCTCCTTTGATAATGACCAACTGAAAACCTATCAAAAACTATTTGCAATGAGTAACGAAGAGCAAGATCAAGTGCTTCGTATTTTAGGCGATGTTGGACAAGAGGCGACAGGCTCCATGGGCGATGATACGCCAATGGCCGTTCTCTCCTCCAAAGAGCGACCTGTCACTGACTATTTCCGCCAAATGTTTGCACAGGTGACCAATCCACCGATTGACCCATTGCGTGAAAAACACGTGATGTCTCTTGCAACCAGTATTGGTTGCGAGATGAACGTATTTTGTGAAACCGATGGCCACGCACACCGTGTATCCTTTGAGTCTCCAGTACTACTCTACTCAGACATGCAGCAGCTACTAGCACTCGATAGTAAATATTATCAAAGTGCCACCATCAATATTAACTATAATCCTCAAGAAAAAGGTCTAAAACAAGCCATTGTTGACCTGTGTAATGAGATCGAAACGTCTGTTAGAAATGGCACTGTATTAGTGGTGTTATCCGATCGTAGTATTAGCAAAGAGACACTGCCTATTCCTGCTTCTATGGCGGTGGGTGCAGCTCAACAACGTCTGATTGAAGCTAACCTGCGCTGTGACTCAAACATAGTGATCGAGACAGCAGTAGCGCGCGAACCACATCAATTCTCCGTACTAATTGGCTTTGGTGCAACGGCTGTTTATCCTTATTTAGCCTACGAAGTGTTAGGAAAAATGATTGATGATAAGGTGATTGATAAACCGTACCCACAAGTGATGCAGAATTTCCAAAAAGCAATCAATAAAGGGCTGTTCAAGATCATGTCTAAAATGGGCATATCGACCGTCTCCTCTTATCGTAGTTCACAGTTGTTTGAAGCGGTTGGTCTTAGTGATGATGTTGTTGACCTCTGCTTTAACGGTGTCACCAGCCGTATTCAAGGTTCCGACTTTGATGATTTCCAACAAGATCTCTTTAATCTGTCTCGCAAAGCGTGGTTAAAACGTAAACCTCTAGAACATGGTGGCGCACTGAAATATGTCCATGGCGGTGAATACCACGCGTATAACCCAGATGTCGTTAGCACTCTGCAACAGGCGGTTAAAACAGGTGATATTAGTGATTATAAATCATTCGCTAAACAGGTTAACTCTCGCCCAGTGACAACATTGCGTGATTTAATGAAGCTGAAAAAAACCGATAGCACACTACCACTGGAAAAAATTGAACCAAGTACCGACCTTTACAAACGTTTTGATTCAGCGGCAATGTCCATTGGCGCTCTAAGCCCAGAAGCTCACGAAGCTCTAGCCACCGCAATGAATCGACTCGGCGCTTTTTCTAACTCAGGTGAAGGGGGCGAAGATCCAAGACGTTTTGGCACCGAACGTAACTCTCGCATTAAGCAGATCGCTTCGGGCCGTTTTGGCGTGACTCCTCACTACTTGGTTAATGCCGATGTGCTGCAAATCAAAGTAGCTCAAGGGGCGAAACCGGGTGAAGGCGGCCAGCTACCCGGTCATAAGGTGACCGCTGAAATTGCGAAACTTCGTCATTCGGTACAAGGGGTTACACTGATCTCCCCACCACCACACCATGATATCTATTCGATTGAAGATTTAGCCCAGCTGATTTTCGATCTGAAACAAGTAAACCCAAAAGCCTTAATCTCAGTTAAATTGGTGTCTGAGCCCGGTGTCGGTACGATTGCCACCGGAGTCGCCAAAGCTTATGCCGATTTAATCACCATTTCAGGCTACGATGGCGGTACAGCAGCCAGTCCATTAACCTCAGTAAAATATGCAGGCTGTCCGTGGGAGCTTGGTTTAGCAGAAACTCAGCAAGCACTGGTTGCCAATGGACTTCGTCATAAGATTCGTTTGCAAGTCGACGGTGGTTTAAAAACCGGATTAGACGTAGTTAAAGCATCAATTTTGGGCGCAGAAAGTTTCGGCTTTGGTACCGCGCCTATGATCGCAATGGGGTGTAAGTTCTTACGAATTTGTCACTTAAACAACTGTGCCACAGGTGTTGCTACCCAAGACGCCACCTTGCGTAAAGATTACTTCAAAGGCTTGCCAGAGATGGTAATGAACTACTTTATCGGATTAGGTGATGAAGTTCGTGAAATTCTGGCCGAGTTGGGTATTGAGAAACTGACTGATCTTATTGGTCGCACTGATCTGCTTGAAGTGGTGAGTGGCATGACGGCAAAACAGTCTAAGCTTGACCTATCACACATCCTTGAAGCACCCGTACCACTTGAAGGTAAAACGGTCTACTGCAGTGAGCCCAATACTCCCTTTGATGGTGCGCAGCTTAATAAAGTATTACTTAATGAAGCATTAACCGCCATTGAAAAAAGAGAGAGCATCAACCTCTATCACAATATTATTAATACCGACCGCTCAGTAGGAGCTAGCCTCTCAGGAGCAATCGCCAAGCGTTACGGTAACCAAGGCATGGCTGCATCACCGATTACCGTCAATTTAACCGGTACCGCCGGACAATCATTTGGCGTTTGGAATGCTGGTGGCGTTAATTTACACCTTGTCGGTGATGCCAATGACTATGTAGGAAAAGGCATGGCGGGCGGAAAGATCACTCTTCAACCGCAAGTGGGCAGTGCCTTTAAGTCTCATGAAACCACCATCATTGGTAACACTTGTCTTTACGGTGCCACAGGCGGAAAACTGTTTGCAGCGGGCACCGCTGGTGAACGTTTTGCGGTTCGTAATTCAGGCACCATCGCTGTTATTGAAGGGGCTGGTGATAACGCATGTGAATACATGACAGGGGGCATTGTTGCTATCCTAGGTAAGTGTGGCGTTAACTTTGGTGCCGGCATGACAGGAGGTTTTGCTTACGTACTGGATCAAAACAGTGATTTTGAAGGTCGAGTAAATACCGAGTCAGTAGAAGCATTGGCACTGAATGATCTGCCTATTCATCAGGAACATCTGCGTGGATTGATCGCACATCACTTAGAAGAGACCAAATCTGCACACGCAGAGAACATTTTAGCTAACTTTGATGATTGGATTCCAATGTTCTATTTAGTTAAACCAAAATCAGCAGATCTGAAAACTCTGCTTGGTCATCAAAGCCGTAGTTCTGCTGAACTACGTGTTCAAGCGCAGTAGTTGGAGGGAACCAATGAGCCAGAATGTATACCAATTTATCGATGTTCAACGAGTAGATCCAGCTAAGAAGTCTTTGAACATTAGAAAAATCGAGTTTGTAGAGATCTATGAACCTTTCACACAACAGCAAGCATCGGCTCAAGCTGATCGCTGCCTAGATTGTGGTAACCCGTACTGTGAATGGAAGTGTCCAGTACATAACTACATCCCACAATGGCTAAAACTCGCCAATGAAGGTCGCATTATTGAAGCGGCTGAGTTATCGCATCAAACCAACAGTCTTCCTGAGGTGTGTGGTCGAGTCTGCCCACAAGATCGTTTGTGTGAAGGATCTTGCACCTTAAACACTGACTTTGGCGCCGTTACTATTGGTAATGTTGAGAAATACATCAATGACAAAGCGTTTGCGATGGGCTGGAAGCCTGATGTCTCTGATGTTGAGTGGACCGATAAGCGAGTCGCTATTATTGGTGCAGGCCCTGCAGGTCTTGCGGCGGCTGATATTTTAGTACGCAACGGGGTAAAAGCGGTAGTTTATGATCGTTACCCTGAGATTGGTGGTCTGCTTACCTTTGGTATTCCCTCTTTTAAGCTTGAAAAAAGCATCATGACCCATCGCCGTGAAATTTTCACCCATATGGGCGTTGAGTTTCAACTCAATACCGAAGTGGGCAAAGATATACAGATGCAGCAACTTATCGATGACTACGACGCCGTATTCTTAGGGGTTGGTACCTATAAAAATATGCGTGCAGGTCTCGAGAATGAAGAGGCTCCAGGAGTATTTGATGCTCTGCCATTCTTAGTTTCTAACACCTACAAAGTGATGGAGCTTGAACAGAAACCGGAAGACTTCATCGACATGAAAGGCCAAAAGGTAGTCGTACTGGGTGGTGGTGATACCGCGATGGACTGTGTTCGAACCTCAATCAGACAAAATGCGGCTAACGTTATCTGTGCTTATCGTCGAGATGAGGCCAACATGCCTGGTTCGAAACGAGAAGTGAAAAACGCAAAAGAAGAGGGAGTGAACTTTATGTTTAACCTTCAACCGCTTGGTCTTGAAATTAATGCTGCTGGCAACGTCTCTGGGGTGAAAGTGGTAAAAACAGCATTAGGTGAAGCAGATGATGCAGGTCGTCGTCGCCCTGAACCGGTTGCTGGTAGTGAGCATGTACTTCAAGCCGATGCCGTTATTATGGCCTTTGGTTTTCAACCTCATGAAATGAAATGGTTAGAACCTTATGGTGTCGAACTTGATCAGTGGGGCCGAATTAAAGCCGCTTCAGAGCAAAATTTTCAGTTTCAAACCTCAAATGAAAAGATATTTGCTGGCGGAGATGCGGTTCGTGGTTCAGACTTGGTGGTAACGGCTATTGATGAAGGTCGTAAAGCAGCCGAAGGTATTATGGATTTTTTAGAGATATAATTCCTATTAAAAAAATCACATACAAAAGGCTGACTTGTTCAGCCTTTTTTGATATCAAGATAAAATAACCATCACTCAACAAGCCGGCTGGTGAATACCCATGAAAACAATCATACTAATGCTAACAACTCTTCTTTTAACCGCCTGCAGTCAAGGAGTTATTGAGATGCAAGACAGATCGAAACAGGTGTGTGGTGATAAGCCTAACTGCGTCTCAACGTTAGACAGCAGAGAACAACACCACTTAGACGACTTCACACTGATTGATGCCAACAACACTTCCCTTGAGCAGATAAAACAGGCGGCATTGACGCTTTCTGGAGCGAAGTTAGCGGATGAACAGGCGCAATACCTCCGTATTGAATGCACCAGTTTTATCTTTCGTTTTATTGACGATCTTGAGATCAGAATCGAAGACAATCAGTTATTAGTACGTTCGGAATCTCGAACAGGCCACTCCGACTTTGGCGTAAACCGAAAAAGAACCAATACATTGCGCACAAAACTAACCGAGCTGGGCATCATTAAGTAATGCGTAAAAAAGCTATGGTACAATCGCGCCATTCAACAATTGAACAACAGAGATAACAACATGAAAATTGGCATTATTGGTGCGATGGAACAAGAAGTTACCATCCTTAAAGATCAACTCGACAACTGCGAACAACACAATAAAGCAGGCTGTACTTTCTACACTGGCTCATTAAACGGTGCTGATATTGTGTTATTACAATCTGGTATTGGCAAAGTTGCCGCGGCAGTAGGTACCTCTATTCTTCTTGAGAGCTACCAACCTGATGTTGTGATTAATACGGGTTCTGCTGGTGGTTTCGACTCTAGCTTAAACTTAGGCGATGTCGTTATCTCCACAGAAGTTCGTCACCATGATGCCGATGTTACCGCTTTTGGTTATGAAATAGGCCAGATGGCTGGACAACCAGCTGCATTTGCGGCCGATGCAAATTTAATGTCTGTTGCTGAACAAGCGTTAAAGCAGATGAAAGACAAACATGCGGTACGCGGCTTAATCTGCACTGGAGACACCTTTGTTTGTACAGCTGAGCGCCAAGCATTTATTCGCACCCACTTCCCTAGTGTGATTGCAGTTGAGATGGAAGCAGCAGCGATTGCGCAAGCCTGTCACCAATTCAATGTCCCATTTGTGGTGGTTCGAGCAATTTCAGACGTAGCAGATAAAGAGTCACCTATGAGTTTTGAAGAGTTCTTACCCCTCGCAGCTCAAAGCTCATCAGAGATGGTGGCTAAGATGACTGCGATTTTAAACGCGTAATATCCTCATCACAATGACAGAACAATTGTTATCTTTAATTGCAGACGGCTCCGTACTGGTTATGTGGGCCGCTCTGCTGTTTCACTTTATTCTACCCATACCGTTAGATTATCATCCAATGGTGTTGTGGGGGAAATTTGCCACCTTACTTTCAGACAAAGTGAACAGACAGCAGAGTCAACAGCAGCGACTGTTATCGGGCTCGCTCTCTTGGCTTATTATGTGTATACCCGCGTTGATGGTGCTTCTTGCCGCCCTACCACTGATATGGAAGATAGAGCTGTATAATCTTGCTCTGCTTCTATTGGCCATTGAGTGGCGAGGCAGTGAAAAATTATCACTTTCTCTGGTAAAAAGTTTAAGCGTTGAAGATAAAGTACAAGCTAGAGCGCTATTAGGGAATTATGTCAACCGTGAGACCAGTACACTGTCATTGTTAGGATTAGGCAAGACTGGCGCTGAAACCATGATCCTCAGTTACAGCCGTAATGTCATTTCCGTGTTGTTTTGGTATGCCATTGGTGGTGGTATTGCGGCCATTATGTACCGATTAATCGCTGAGCTAGCACGAAATTGGTCACCAAGTAGGCCCTTGTTTCGACCATTCGGTCTGCCAAGTGTTTATATTTTAGCGGTACTCGATTTTATTCCACTCCGACTGTTTGCGCTGTTGCTCTGTGTAGGTAGTAATGCCAAAGGGTCAATGCATGCTTTATTAACACAAGGAAAACAGTGGTTACTGCCCGGTCCTGGTTGGTTATTGGCCTCAGTTGGAGGGAAGCTAGAGATCTCACTGGGAGGTCCTGCAATTTATCAACAACAAAAAATAATTCGTCCAAAAATGGGAGGTCGTATCGCCCCTTCCGCCTATCATTTAGCGCAACTTAGAACACTACTAAACAACCGAATTATTATTTGGATTGTGATTCAAAGTCTATTAATAACAGCACTCAATCAAGGGTTATAACCGCATGTTGCATCGTTTATTGTTCATCATTCTGTCTATGTTGCTCAGTTTTAATGCCTTTTCGGCCTCACCCGCTAAACGAGTCATCAGTCTATCTCCCCATACAACAGAGCTGGCGTATTCGGCTGGGTTAGGGCCTGTAATGGTCGGTGTTAGTGAATACAGTAATTTTCCACCACAAGCTCAATCTATTGAAAAAGTAGCAAACTATAACGGCATTAAGGTTGAGAGAATTGTCACCTTAAAACCTGACCTTATTCTGGCTTGGAAGGGAGGTAATCCAGAGAGGGAACTCAAAAAATTAGAGCAGTTAGGTTTTACTATTTTCTACTCCAGTCCCCAACGACTTGAAGATATTAGTGCAGAAGTTCTGACACTAAGTCAGTGGGCAAAAGATCCGCAAATAGCCATTGACGCTGTTGCTAAATTTAATGCTCAGGTTGACGTTTTACGACAACAGAATAGCAATAAATCTAAGGTACCCTTCTTTTATCAATTAAGTGAGAAGCCCATTATCACTTTTTCAGGGGAACATTGGCCTGAACAGGTATTTTCGCTCTGCCAAGGAGAGAATATTTTCCACCTAAGCTCAGCCTCCTACCCACAAGTCAATGAAGAACAAGTCATTGTTCGTCAACCACAAGTAATTTTCACCTCTCCACATGCTCATACTAATGATAAATTCTGGCAACGCTGGGCCGGAAAGCTACCTGCTTGGGATCAACAACAGATCTGGTCACTCAATGCTGACTGGATAAATCGGCCTACTTTACGAGCCGTAAAAGGGATAACGCAGGTGTGTCAATATCTGTCCGAAGCTCGACAAAATTTAATGCCTCAATAATTGGCAATTACTCATTGAATCAGTACAATTCGGATCCCTGTAATCTCATATTTAAAAAGTAATTTACCATGATCATTTATTCCCTAGACCTATTTGGCACCGCTATCTTTGCCATATCTGGAGCTATCTTGGCAGGACGCCTTAAAATGGACCCATTTGGTGTCATTGTTCTTGCCAGTGTCACCGCGATCGGTGGCGGTACTATCCGTGATATGGCGTTAGGTGCTACGCCGGTTTTTTGGGTCAATGATCCCGCTTATTTATGGGTAATTATTATTTCCTGTCTTTTTACCATGTTATTAGTTCGTCGCCCAAAAAGACTACCTTGGTATGTACTGCCAGTATCGGATGCGATTGGGCTTTCTGTGTTTGTCGGTATTGGTGTCACCAAAGCATTAAATTATGGTGCTACTCCAATGGTAGCCGTTGTTATGGGCGTTCTGACCGGCTGCGGTGGAGGCATCATTCGTGATATCTTAGCTCGTGAAGTACCGATGATATTAAGAAGTGAGATCTATGCAACCGCTTGTATTGTTGGCGGTATGATTCATACTTTCTTATTGTTATTTGGATGGGGTAATGTAACCGCTACCCTTTGCGGCTTAGTTGTGACACTTAGCATACGTTTAGCGGCGATTCGTTGGCACCTTTCGTTACCGACTTTTACCTTAACCAAATAATCCAATAATCCAATAATCCAATAAAAAGGCGCTCTAGGCGCCTTTTTGCATTTCTACAGAGTGTTGAACTCTATTTGATGGTAATACGTGCAAATTTACGTTTACCGATTTGGTAAACCGCGGTACCCACCTCAGGCACTAAACGGTTGTCAGTAATCTTTTCACCTTCAATTTTCGCCGCGCCTTGTTTGATCATGCGCATGGCATCAGAAGTAGAGCTCACCAACGCCGCCTCTTTTAGAATATTGGCAATCGGTAGTCCTGCTTCAAATTCAAACTCAGGCATCTCATCGGGCATCGCTCCTTTTTGGAAACGATTGATGAATTCTTGCTCTGCAGCATCCGCATCCGTTTCATTGTGGAAACGTGCAATGATCTCTTTTGCTAATAAGATCTTAACATCACGCGGGTTAGTGCCCGACTCGACATCAGCTTTTAACTGCGCAATGTCTTCAAGAGGACGGAAAGAGAGCAGCTCATAATAGCTCCACATCAAATCATCTGAAATCGACATAATCTTACCAAACATCTCACTGGGTGCTTCACTGACACCAATGTAGTTGTGCGACGATTTTGACATTTTCTTAGTGCCATCAAGACCCACGAGAAGAGGCATCATCAATACAACTTGTGGTTTCTGTCCATGAGATTTTTGCAACTCTCGGCCCATTAGCAGGTTAAAACGTTGGTCAGCACCACCAAGTTCAACATCGGTTTCCATCGCCACCGAGTCGTGACCTTGTAGCAGCGGGTACATAAATTCATGGATAGCAATTGGCTGACCGCCCGCGTAACGCTTTTTAAAGTCATCACGCTCTAACATACGAGCAACCGTTTGATTTGAAGCTAAACGGATCATACCTTCAGCGCCAAGCTCAGATAGCCACTCCGAGTTGAATTGAATTTTTGTTTTTTCTGGATCTAAAATCTTGAACACTTGCTGCTTATAAGTTTCGGCATTGGCAAGTACATCTTCTTTTGTTAGCGGAGGACGAGTACTGTTTTTCCCCGACGGATCCCCCACCATACCGGTAAAATCACCGATCAAAAATGTCACTTCATGACCCAACTCTTGGAATTGACGAAGTTTGTTTAAAATAACGGTATGACCAAGATGGATGTCAGGAGCAGTTGGATCAGCACCTAATTTAATTCTTAACGGACGATTCTCTTTCAGTTTAGCAATCAGCTCTTCTTCAGGAATAAGCTCTTCTACACCGCGTTTAATTTCCGCTAGTGCTACTTCGATGCTGGTCATTGTTGTTTGCTCCCACAAATTAGCAAAAAATTGACAATCTACTATCTTACTTGAATAGCGATGTTTTTTAAAACCAGTTAGACTAATTCTCTGTCTATTTATTTTGTTATATTACATAATTGTACGAATGATATTATCTAAAATCTCTCGAATCCCAGTAATTCACCGCATTCTTATTGCCTCGACCAGTGCCATTATGGCTATTGGCATATTTATGTTGCCTGCAAACCTTGAAAAAACAGCAAACAATGACGACAAATTGATCATCGGGCAAATTTACCCTTTAGACATTAACCCAAGCCTGTTAATAACAGTAGATGCTAAGAAAAAGAGCAATTCATACATCCGATGGGAATCCCATAAAGTAAAACCTAACGAAAGTGCCGCTCTACTGTTCAGTCGAATCGGTCTTTCAGCACGCCTATTACACGACTTAACTAGCAGCGACGAAGCTATCAATAAGCAGCTCAGCCGGCTACGGCCTGGTGATGAGTTACGATTTGGATTTAACGACCAAAATGAACTGGTGCAACTAATACGTCCCATCAGCCGTATTGAAACTTTTCAAATTACTAAAATTGGTGACGAATTTAAGCCCAACCTTGAAACTAAAAAGATTAAAACTCTACTCAACTACTCTAAAGCAACCATCACATCCAATTTTTGGAACGCCTCAATCAGCGCAGGCCTTAATGCCAATCAAATAATGGAATTGGCGGGGATTTTTGGTTGGGATATCGATTTTGCGTTAGATTTACGCGAAGGCGATCACTTTGAAGTGCTATTTGAAGAGCGTTATGTTGAAGGGCAATACGCAGGAACCGGAAATATTATTGCCGCATCTTTTACCAATCAAGGCACAACATTCAGTGCCATCCGTGAAGATGACAGTGGCAACTACTATGATCCAAGCGGTCGCGCAATGAAAAAAGCCTTCCTTCGATCTCCTATCAACTTTCGATACGTAAGCTCAAACTTTAATCCGAGAAGACTTCACCCTGTTACCGGACTAAGAAGAGCACATAGAGGCACAGACTATGTTGCCCCTGTGGGCACTCCGATATGGGCTGCAGGCGACGGCATCGTGGACAAAGCGGGATACAATCAATATAACGGTAACTATGTCTTTATCAGACACAGCAATACCTACATCACTAAATATCTTCACATGACCAAACGTTACGTGAAAACAGGTCAACGAGTGAAGCAGGGCCAAACGGTAGGAACATTAGGTAGAACAGGGCGTGTGACAGGCGCCCATCTCCATTATGAATTTTTAGTCAATGGTGTTCATAAAAACCCAAGAACAGTGAAGCTGCCAGAATCTAAGTCCCTATCGGGTCAGAAAAAGGCAGAGTTCAAACCTATTGCCCTACAAAGAATGAAAATGCTGGGACGTTACGGTAATTTAGTACTCACCAATAACAGCTCTCTTATACAGCCAAAATAATTCACCTAAAGTAAATTAGCATAAAAAACCGAACGTCTTCATCAGAGCGTTCGGTTTTTTTCTTATTAGCTGAATTCAACAGGCTCTTGTTGCCGCTTCTGTTTTTGGTTCATAATCCAGAAGCCGACTTTATGACCCAACATCAATAGACAAGGTGTTAACACTAACGTCAGCACAGTTGCAAAGGTTAATCCCCCAGCAATTGCCGTCGCCAACTGTGACCACATCTGTGTACTTGGCGCGCCGAACTCGATCTTTTGATTCATTAAGTCGATGTTCATCTCAAGCACCATCGGCATCAAACCTAGAATAGTGGTTACCGTCGTTAGCATTACAGGCCTGAGGCGTTGCACACCGGTTCGCAAAATCGCCTCTGACGTGGCCAGTCCTTGCTCTCTCAGTTTATTAAAAGTATCAATCAGCACTATATTGTTATTCACCACAATACCCGCTAATGCAATCACCCCAATACCTGACATTACAATGCCAAATGGTCGATTAAATACCAGTAGGCCACCAAACACACCAACGGTCGAAAACAACACCGCACTTAATATTAAGAACGCTTGGTAAAAGCTATTAAACTGAGTCACCAAAATGATCGCCATCGCTGCAAGGGCAACGACAAAGGCCTTCATCAAAAAGGCTTCGGAGTCATTTTGTTCTTCGTTTTGTCCGCGAATTTTAAACTCTACCGCACCATCCAACCCAAGCTTTTCCAGCGCTTGTTTAATTTTAGGTAACTCAATGCTCAGATTAAAACCTTCAGCCATGTCCGCTTTCACTTCAATCACTCGGATACCATCAACACGATGAATAGTGTCCTGCTTAGGCACAGCCTTAATACTCGCAAAATTGGTGATGGGCACCATGCCATATCGTGTTTTCACTCTGAGTTCATCAAAGCGCCCGATATCTCTTTTGTCATCGGGATAACGAACTAAAATATCCACTTGCTCATCAGCATCATCCGGAAGATAGTCACCAATCTTCAATCCATTAGTGACAAACTGAACCGTATTTCCCACTAATGTAGCATCCGCTCCATAACGAGCCGCATCATCACGACGGATATCGATCTGCCAATCAATGCCCTCTTTATTGCCAGTATCACTGATGTTGATCAGCGCTGGTGCATTATCTGCCCACTTACGAACTACTTTAATGGCTTGGTTAAGCTTCGCAGGTATGTCTGAGCTTAGCTCAATCACCAGATCATTTTCACTCGGCGGACCCGATTCAGGCATTTTAAACTCCAGCTCAATGCCCGCAATGTCCTTCATATCCTCACGCATGTCCGCAATAATATCGACAACTGGACGGCGCAGTTGCCAATCCAAAGGTGTCATCTGGATTTGACCAATCTCATCGTCGCCCCCCGTTCGCGTATAAATACTCTCAAGCTCTTCATGACCTAAGATTCTCTGCTCGACTTGCGCCATCAGTTTATCTTTTTCGTAAATAGAGAGATCGCCATAGGATCGAACTTTTAAATTAAAGAAAGGAGGATCAACCTCTGGGAAAAACTCCACTCCAAGCCCTGCTTGTTTATAAGCAAAACCGATACCACCGGACACCACAATAGCGGCCAACAAAATCTTCATTGGGTGACGAATAGCAATCGATAAGGTTTTGAAGTAGAGGCGAGTAAACCCCTCCGTTTGACTGTTATCACCTTGACTCACCGCGTGCAATCGAGCCCGCGTTTTAGGCAACATTTTCTGAGGCTTACCAAAAATACCTCCCAATACGGGAACAAAAAGCAGTGCCATCAGAAGAGACGCAGACAAGGTCGCTATCATGGTGATTGGCAAGAACTTCATAAACTCGCCCATGATGCCTGGCCAGAACATCAATGGTGCAAACGCAGCTAATGTCGTTGCCGTTGACGCAGTGATCGGCCATGCCATACGTTGAGCCGCTTCTCGGTAAGCAGTTTTTCTATTCGCTCCTTCATTCATCCGTCGATCAGCATATTCGGTGACAACAATCGCGCCATCAACCAACATACCTACCGCCATAATGAGTGAGAATAATACCACCACATTGACAGTCAGCCCCGCTATCGACAGCACCAACAGTCCGGTCAAGAAAGAACCAGGAATAGAAATCCCCACTAAAAGAGCAGTACGAGCGCCCAAAATAGCCACGATCACAATCACCACCAGCAAAATGGCCGATAAGATGTTATTTTGAAGATCATTGAGCATGATCTTCACATCTTTAGACTCATCCCAGGTGTAGCTCACTTGCAGGTTATCTGGCCAACTATCAAGCTGCTGTGCACCATCTAGTACCGCTTTAACTAACTCAACCGTTTCAATGATGTTCTCACCTGCTCGCTTTTTAATATCGAGCACTACGGCAGGTTTACCATTTAATCGAGCAAAACTGTCGGGATCACGAAACGCTTTACGAACCGTTGCTACATCACCAAAAGTGACCACCTGTTTGCCATCCACCTTAACAGGCAGTTCTAACACATCTTTTAACGAGTCAAACACCGATGGCACTTTGACCGAGAATCGTCCATACCCCGTATCAACAAAACCTGCCGCAACCACCTTGTTATTCAAAGCAATAATGTTGTAAATATCACCTTGATCTAAGCCGTAACTCTCCAGCAGCAGAGGATCGACAATGATCTCCACCACATCTTCTCGATCGCCAGCAATATCGACTTCAAGAACTTGTCGATAACTCTCTAATTTGTCTTTCAATTTACGTGCAATTTTAACGCTGGTTCGCTCGGGAACCGTTCCGTATAACACCACTGACAGCACAGGGTTCATCGAGGCAAACGTCACTTCATTTACGGTGGGTTCATCACTCTCAGCGGGAAGTTGAGGTTTTACCAAATCAACCGCATCACGTACATCTGACATCGCTTTATCAAGCGGTATACCGACTTCAAACTCAAGAGTAACGGAGGCATGCCCTTCTGAGGCCGTTGCCGTCATCTCTTTCACACCTTCAATGGATCGCAACTCTTGCTCAATCGGACGAACCAACAGTCGTTCTGCATCCTCAGGTGAAATTCCTTGATGACTGACCGACACGTATATCACTGGGATGGTAATGTCTGGATTAGACTCTTTTGGAATAGAGATATAAGTAAATACACCCGCGATTAAAATAAGCAGTAATAGAGAGAGCATGGTTCTTGCGCGAGACAATGCCGCGCTAATTAACGTAAACATCCTGTTCCCCTTACTCTGCGTTGTTACTATTTCGAATCGCATTAACACCATCACCGTCGCGCACAAACCCTTGGCCAACCGTAATAATATCAACTTGCTCTCCAAGGCCGGAGAGCCACACACCATCATCTTCAGCTTTAACCAGTTTTATCGGCACAAACTTAACACGGTCAGAATTGTCTTTTCCAAGTTTGACAACGGTTTTAACGCCTAAGTTTCCATCTGCATCCAATGCTAACATTGCAGGGGTCACTTTTACGGCCAGAATTTGCTCTAAGTTGAGATCAACCTCAGCACTTATTCCAGCTGCCATCATCTGTTTTGGATTTGGTATTTCAACTTCGATCGGAAAGGTGTTGGTGGTTGGGGAGGAGACTCTAGAGATATAACGGAGTTTGCCTTCTACCACTGACTTATTCATAAAAGAGATGCTGGCACTCTGTTTAAGTTTTAACATCGATATGTGTTTCTCGCTGATGTCAGCTTGGATCACCAGAGGGTCAAGATCGACGATATTGGCAATCGGATCACCTTTAGAGACAAAATCGCCGACTTCAACATACAGTAACTCCACCACACCAGAAAATGGAGCAACGACAGTGGTATTTTTTAGCATTAATTGAGAGTATTTAACTCTGGCCTTCGCTTCCGCCAATCCTGCATGCGCTTTACTCAGCGCCACCTCACCTGATAGACCTTTACTGCGCAGTGATTTGGCTGCTTTATACTCTTTCTCTTTAACTGACAATATCGCTTTGGTTTGAATAAGCTGTAAGACTAAATCCGCTTTATCCAGCTGAACCAAAGGCGTGCCTTTATCAACATTGCTGCCTTTTTTAACTAAAATCTTCTCAACTTGCGCTGCAATTTGAGCCCCTAGAGTTGCTTCTCTGTCAGGCGCAGTACGGCCGTATAAAGAGATAGTACGCTCGGTTAATTCAGCTTTAAAAGTAGTCACCACGACTTTAGCAAAAGGCAGAGTCTGTTCTGATGCTTTTTCCACAGGCGCATCTTCTGCTTTTGGCTTACCCAAAGTTAACCAGAAAGTCAGAACTCCGAACAGTACAGCGGAGAGAATCCAAGGGCGGTGAGAGAAGAAGGAGAAAATAGTGTGTCGACTGGTAACCATAGCATCAATCCTTATTGCATAGGATAGTATTGCCGTTTATCCGCCTCGTTATTTAACGTAGCCCGAATAAACAATAATATTTATATAGAGAAAAAGTTTGTCTATTAGAAATAATTATGGTTACTAAGTCAACAAAAATGACGTTTTGTCAAAAAATTAAACGCTGAAGGATGCTCCACAACCACAAGTCGTTGTTGCATTTGGATTATTCACAAAGAAACGAGAACCTTCAAGCCCCTCGGTATAATCAACAACACCACCCATTAGATATTGTAAGCTCATTGGATCAACCACTAAGGTAACTCCATCATTCTCTAGTGTCATGTCGCCTTCATTCACTTTTTCATCAAATGTAAATCCGTACTGAAAACCACTACAACCACCACCCGTGATATAAACTCGTAATTTTAGTTCTGGATTTTCTTCTTCAGCAATTAATGTTTTTACTTTAGCTGCAGCTACGTCTGAAAACGTTAATGGTACAGGTATATCGCTCATTGAAACCTCTTAATAATGGCGTCTTGTTTAACACTCTGTCGGCGATTATCTAATACCTGACTGAATCGTTCAAGTATTCACCGCGAATTGCTCAATTTACTTTGTATTTTACTGAAAATGAGCTTCATTTAAGAATATCAGAATCAAATTTTAAACATAAACTCTATATACATCTCATAAAATTGAGTTTGTCGGCCTCTGATCAAGATTTTCACTTCGATTTATGTACAATAGCCCCCTTATTGGTCCCACTTAGTAATTTTAGAGGATAAAGTAATGACCAAATCTGCAGATCTATTTGCAAAAGCTCAAAAAGTAATACCTGGTGGAGTTAACTCTCCAGTACGTGCTTTTGCCGGGGTTGGTGGCTCACCACTATTTATCGATCGCGCTGACGGTCCCCTAATATTTGATGCTGATGGAAAAGCTTATATCGATTATGTGGGTTCTTGGGGGCCGATGATACTTGGCCATAACCATGTCGCTATTCGAGATGCCGTGATTCATGCCGCTCAACGTGGTTTGAGCTTTGGCGCGCCAACAGAAGGCGAAATCGACATGGCTGAACTTATTTCTGAACTTGTCCCATCAATGGAACAGGTTCGTATGGTCAGTTCTGGTACAGAAGCAACCATGAGTGCTATCCGATTAGCTCGTGGATTTACTGGCCGAGATAAAATATTAAAATTTGAAGGTTGTTATCACGGACATGCTGATAGCTTATTAGTAAAAGCGGGATCCGGTGCGTTAACTCTAGGTCAACCAAGCTCTCCTGGTGTTCCTGCCGATTTTGCCAAACATACGTTAACGGCAACGTTTAATGATCTAGAGTCTGTTCGTCAACTGTTCGCTGAGTTTAAAGGTGAGATCTCTTGCATCATTGTTGAACCTGTTGCTGGCAACATGAACTGCATACCACCAGTGGATGGTTTCCACGAAGGTCTGCGTGAAGTTTGTGATAACGAAGGCGCACTGCTTATTTTTGATGAAGTGATGACGGGATTTCGAGTAGCTCAAAACTGTGCTCAAGGTTACTACAATATCAAACCTGACCTGACTACGTTAGGCAAAGTAATCGGCGGCGGCATGCCTGTCGGCGCATTTGGTGGTCGCAGAGATGTCATGCAATTTATTGCACCAACTGGTCCTGTTTATCAAGCGGGTACTCTGTCTGGTAACCCTGTCACTATGGCTGCAGGTTTTGCTTGTCTGACAGTGTTAACGGAAGCAGGTAATGAAAAGCGTTTAGCGAATAAAACAGCTGAGTTAGCAAATGGCTTAAAAGATCTTGCTGATCAATACCAAGTTCCGCTGGTGGTTAACTATGTTGGTGGTATGTTCGGTTTCTTCTTTACCGATCAAGAGAGTGTCACCAGTTTTGCAGATGTTGGTCGCTGCGATATTGAACGCTTTAAACAGTTCTTTAATCTGATGCTGAAGTTTGGTGTATACCTTGCGCCATCGGCTTATGAGGCTGGGTTCTTATCGCTAGCACATGGCAGCAAAGAAATTGCAGCTACCTTAGAAGCAGCTGAACGTAGTTTTGCTATCATTGCACAAGAAGCAGCTGAACAAGCGTAAAGCCCTCAGTACCAAATTAAAAATGCCTGCACTGCGTCAGGCATTTTTATTGCCAATTAATCACTCTTATTTTCACAACAGCCCGTAAATTCCTCCTTAATAAGTTGCTAATTCTGAGCATAATTATATAAACTACTGACAAATAAAAGATCTTTTACTGAATAATTAAGGAATCACTTTGCCAAAATCAGCCAAAATGACCTCCCGTCACTGGATGTTAATCATCTCTTTAATGATCGCTGCTTATGCGTGTTACTTACTTATAGAGCCCTATTTAAACCCGATCATTATCGCCTTTATTATCTCTTTGCTGTTTGCCCCCTTGCACAATATTATTGAGCATAAACTAAAAAACAGCCCCAATACTTCAGCAGTTATATCTTGTACCTTGCTGACTTTTATCATCGCTATCCCACTCTTTTTTGTTTTTGCTGCCATTGTTCAGCAAGGGTCCACTTTTTCAAAAGATACTTACGATTGGGTAACCCATGGCGGCATTCAAGAGGTTTTTAATCATCCTCTTGCATCACAAGCTATCCACCTTCTTAATGAATGGCTGCCTTTTGATAAAATAGACCCTCAAGAGATCACTCAAAAAATAGCCCAATTAGCCTCTCAATTCGGTTCTACATTGGTCGGAATGAGTGCCAAAATTCTGGGTGACGCCACCAGCTTTATAATGAGTTTTTTCTTAATGCTCTTTGTATTGTTTTTCTTTTTACGTGATCAAGACAAAATTTTCACCGCATTTCGCCATGTTTTACCACTATCACGCACCCAGGAAGATCAACTGCTTGATGAAGTTGAGCAAGTGGCAAAATCGGCCGTATTAGGCTCTTTTTTAACCGCAATTGCACAGGGTTTAGCCGGTGGTTTTGCCATGTGGTTAGCCGGTTTCCCCGGACTTTTCTGGGGCACGATGATGGGGTTTGCTTCTTTCATTCCTTTGGTTGGTACTGCGCTGATCTGGATACCCGCCGCACTCTACTTACTATTAACCAATCAATGGGAGTGGGCACTGTTTCTATCCATTTGGGGCGTTGTTGTTGTTGGCTCAATTGATAACATCGTTCGGCCACTACTCATGCAGGGAAATTCAGGCATGAACACTCTGTTGATCTTCTTCTCTCTGCTTGGCGGGATACAGCTGTTTGGATTAATCGGCCTCATTTATGGGCCAATTATTTTTGCAGTCACTTTAGTGCTATTTAACCTTTACGAAATTGAGTTTAAAACCTTCTTAGACGATCAAGACAACAGCTAGAGATTAACGCCCTTCAACATGATGACTGACCAATAGGTTAGTCATCTCCTGTTTTGGTTTAACCTGCTACCGCTTTGTGGGACAATCCCTGCATATTTAGCCATATTAAAGAGATGCCAATGATATTTTCCGCCCCTAGTCAGATTGCACTACGTCAAATTGAATATTTTGCCGACAAACACGTGCTGGTAGCTGGAGAGCTTAAAGATGACTTCCCATCTGAATTAGTTAATCATTGCGCTTCTGTCTCAGTTTTTACCACCAATTATGGTTACTTTAATTCCCAGAAAGATTCTAAACATATTCGAACCTATTTTGGTGCCGAACTCACCCAAGCATCCGATGCCAATTTGATCTTACTCTACTGGCCTAAAGCCAAAGCTGAAGCCGATTTTTTACTGACCATGTTGCTAGCAAAACTAGGTAAAGGCACCGAAATCTGTGTGGTTGGAGAAAACCGCAGTGGCGTAAAAAGCATTGAGAAGATGTTTGCCCCTTTTGGTCCAATAACCAAATATGATTCAGCACGCCATTGTAGCTTCTACTGGGGGCAATGCACCCAAGAAGCGCCGAGTTTTGAACTAGATAGTTACTTTAAAAGCTATGTGGTTACTGTCGCCGACCAAGAGATCCAAGTACGCAGTCTACCTGGCGTATTCAGTCATGGTGAGTTTGATAAAGGCAGTCAACTGCTGGTAGACACCCTACCAACGCTAAAGGGAAAAGTACTCGATTTTGGTTGCGGTGCAGGGGTGTTAGGTTCAGTAATGAAAATACTTAACCCGAATATTGAGATTAACATGTGTGATATCAGCGCGCTTGCCATTGCCTCTTCAGAAGCGACGTTAAAAGCCAATAATCTACAAGGTCATGTCTTTGTAACCGATGTCTACTCAAACACTGACAACAACTACCACTTTATAATAGAGTTAACCGACCCCGCAACTTTGTCACCCATGACCAAACAGCTGGTATTCAACTCAGATGACCTAAAAGGCCTACCCTCCAAAACCGAAGGCATTGCCATGCTGAATGACAAAACTTTATTGCTGGTCAATGACAATGATTTTGGCATTGATGGTAAAGCGGTCTCAATGGTGAAACTCAGTTTTCCAACCAAGGTCATTGACTACCGCACCAACTGATAAATAATAAAAAAGTCTAGTATCATCTTATGCCCGAGATTGCCTTGCCTATCTCGGGTATTTTTTGGATGATATATTGCCGAAACGCCCGCACTCTGGCGGTGGCGCGCAAATCGGCATGGCTTAATAACCAGATGTCAAAAGATGGTTTGGGGTCAGATAAACGCACCAAATCATAATGTACATCGCCTTGAATGTACGGCACATAAGCAATGCC
>JAESQY010000018.1 GCA_016764915.1 Aliivibrio sp.
ACATGAATGAGAAATCATAAGAGCTAAAAGCAACGGTAGCGTTACGGCTTTGCGCTTTAAGAACAAGAAGCTCAGAGCTTAGAAGTGTGCGAATCTTACCGACTGTTAACATGGCAACCACCTTTGACCAGTTGAGGAATGACCGCCAAGGGCATAAGCGTCAAGGGCAAACACCCAAGGCAGTCAAATTAAGAAGTTCCGATTGACCGCACTTTAAATCCGATAGGTCGCACTTACAAGATGCGATTTATCGGACATTTACAGCTAGAATGACTGAAACGGGAGATACATATGTACGCAGATAAACTACTTAACGCTTACAAAAATGCTAATAAGTACGTACAAGACAAACAAATTGCTCATGATTTGAATCTTGAACCGAATAAGATTAGTAAAATTAGAAAAGGCGTTAGACAACTTACTGATAATGAAGCTTTATTTCTAGCTGAGGGCGCAGGCATTGAGCCTGAAGTAGCTTTGTTAGGTTGCCATGCAGATCGTAATGACAATCCAGAGATAAAAGCCATTTGGCAGAACATCGCAAAAAAGTTTAATGGCCAAGGATTACAAGGGCTTAGTTTGTCATTAGTAGCAGTTCTTGGCTACAATATAGCCGTTACCGTACAGCATTCCAAGTTCGCATTATGTATATTATGTTAAATAGGATTTGTGGGGATTAAATGGGCTCTGTGTCTGAGCCCTTTCGTTTGTTTATTGCTTTGCTTGTTGGTATTTAATCAGTGACTGTTCTAATTGCTGGGAACGAATTGGTTTAGACAGAATGCCATCCATACCTGAATCGATGATTGAACTTCTATTGGTTGAGATTGCGTGCGCAGTTAATGCCATGATGGGGATTTTTATTCCTGCTGCTCTAATGGCTTTAGTGGCCGCTAATCCATCAAGAACTGGCATTGATACATCCATTAGAATAAGGTCAAATATTACATTATCAATGGTTAGTAGGTTTAATGCTTGTTGACCATTATCAACGACCATGACTTTGTGACCTAACTTTTCTAGCATTAGCTTTGCAATCATTTGATTGGGTTTGCTGTCTTCGGCCACCAATATGTTGAGTGCTATGTTTTGATTTTTTAGTGAGTTATGTGCTGTGGTTTGTTCTATTACATCTGAAATAGGCCTTAAAGGCAGTTTAACCACAAACTGACTTCCGCTGCCTAATATACTTTGCACTGTGATTGTGCCTGACATCATCTCGACCAGCCTTTTGCTGATGGCTAGACCTAATCCTGAGCCCCCAAAACGTCTGGTTATGCTGCTATCACCTTGATTAAATGGCTTAAAAAGATCAGTTAATGCCTCTTCACTAATTCCTATGCCGGTATCGGATATGGTGATACGAATAAAGTGGTTGTCGCCAGAGATGGAAATAACGACTTGCCCTTGGTGGGTAAATTTAAGTGCATTGCCGATTAAATTGAACAGTATCTGAGAGAATCTAGCAGGATCACCCCAAATGAATTCTGGCGTTGTGGGTTCAATATTAACGGATAACTTTATACTCGTCTCTTCTGCGAGGTCGCCAAAATGGGTCATTACAAAAGTGACAGTGTCTCTAATTGCCATTTTCTGATTGAGTAATGAAAAATTGCCACTTTCTAACTTTGACAGATCAAGAATGTCGTTAATGATAATTTGTAACAATTGAGTTGATTGGTCTAGTTGACGTAACAGTGTTAATTGTTGATCGCCGAAATTCGAGTTTTTGAAGAGGTCTACAGTGCCTAAGATAACATTTAGAGGGGTTTTTATTTCATGGCTCATCATCGCTAAAAATTGAGTTTTAGCATTGTTCGCTTTCTCAGCTTCTTCATGTGCTTCTTGAAGCTCAACTACTCGCAATTTTCTTGAACTTATGTCTTTGGCAATACCACGATACCCTTTTAATCGATTTTTTTTATCGTAAAAAGGTTTACCGCTGATAGATAACCACAGTTTTTGATCATGTGCAGATAACCAATCTAGTTCTTTGAACTCTTTCTCTTGCTCGACAGCTGAGCGGATTTTTTCTGTAGTAGGTTGATGTTTAATCAGTTTTAAAAGGTTGTTTGAGGTTTGAGGTAAACTATGGTTTTTGGTTTTGGATAAATAGGTAAAATTGAAATTGTTGTCGATCTCCCAAAACCAGTCCCCTACTGTTAAAGCAAAATCTTCAAATCGTTCTTTGCTTATATTGAGTTCGGCTGTTTTAAGATTGACTAAGGTTTTTAAACGTTCTTTAAAGTCAATGTCGATGACCATTCGTTCGACTAAAGGAAGGTATTTAAACAGCAGCTCTTTATCTGAGTGTGTAAACTGAATAGGAGTAGTATTGACTAGGACAATAACTACGTCATAAGTGTTTACTTTTATGCCTGACATTAAGACGGAATGGATCGGAAGTTTTAGTTGATTACATATCTGTTTGAAAACATCATTTTGTTGAGGTTCAAAAAGTAAAATACCTTGAGAATCAACGGCCCTGTGTAGCGTTGAAGCGGGTTGCCATGTCGTATTAAAGAATAAATTGTTTGATGTAACTAACGGTTTAAATACTTCCAGATAAGTGGTGTTTGATAGAATCACAGCCTCATCGAAGGTGATGTACTTTTTTAATGTTGTTAGTAACCCATTAAAAATGTCCTGTTTGTTTGTGGCATTGGATACCGTCGTCAATGACTCCAATATTGCACGGTTTTCATCTTTGAGACGTTTTTCTCGTTCTTTGCTTCTTTGCAGTTCAATGCGCATTTCTTGTAGTTTTTCTTCTAGAAATTCATCCATTATTTAGCCCTAAGCATGATGAAATAGCACCGCAGAAATCATTAAATTACCATGAGCATTAACGCCACCAGTGAAACTGCCCTGCTCGCCATAAGTGAAAGGGCAAATATACGGGGCTGAGTGCATCGCTTTATTCACATAGTTGCGAACCTGATTCATTTCACTTTCTACATGAAGCATTAAACCTGCGCAATAGATGTTTAACCCTCCAATAGGGGTTATCTGAGAGTCAAAAGTATCAATTGTAGATTCAATAACTCTTCCTGCGCGTGTGATAATTTGTTCAGTTGTCCCTTTCATTAAGTGAATACGTTCTCCTTCTTCAAGTGTAACAAAGAGCTCAATGCCACTGTTTTTAACAAATTTAAAAGGGTGAGCTAATTTGTAATAGGCAAAATCATAATTGTGTGTGGCGACACGACCAAAGGGAGCAAGCGTAGATTGGCTCATGATACTTTGAGGACTGCTGGTATCAATATTTGCCCATTGACAATAGACCTCAGTCGCTGGCTGGTTATCAATTTCTAACAATACTCTTCCCTCGCTTTTGGTCACAATACCACTGCGTTCTGTCGCACAGAACCCTGAATGAAATGAGCATGATACGTGACAACTGGGATAAAAAACAGAAATTGAAATGCCGTTTGATAATACTGATTTTTCGGTTAAAATTTGCCACTGCTGCTTGGCCGATGTGTCAGCGGCGCTCCCTCCAATGAGAGGCACTTCAGTTCCAAGTTCTTTATCGATGGCCTTAATTATTCTCTCTTCAAAGCCAGGCGTTGCATGTAACACCACTAAACTTGGAGTCTCCCCTGCTCGATTGCTGGCAGAAATCGCCTTTAAAAGCGTTTCTCTTGTTTTTTGTTCAACGTTAATTGAGTCAACGTTTGAGGCAGCGGTACCATAAGCACCTTTTGTATCGTCTGATATTGTCCATATTCCTAAAGAGGAGTTTGCAATGAAACCTGCTGCAGTCATAACACCTTTACATGACGTGCAGCCATGGATTTTACTGTATGGGTAACGGCTTGTCAGTTCTGAAATGATCGCTTTTCCACTGTGATTTTCAGTGAAATAGCAGAGAATAATATCAGGCGCAGCTTGCTTATTTTCGAGCATAGTTATGCATTGCGAAATGGCAAGAGTGGTGTCAATAAGCGCTGAGTTTTCTGTGAGTATTCTCATTTATTCATCCCAGTAGGTTGAAGCAATCATAAAGTAATATTACTAACGGAGTCCAATCGACACCAAGTGATCATAACATTATCTTAAGTAGGTTATGCTAATGTTAAAGTTCAGGTTTTATGATTACTTTTGTATGGAAAACTTTAAAATCACGAGTGATGATAATATCTAAAATGGCACCTTTTTCTTTAACATTTAATATTGGGATAGTTGATTGCCACTTTCGAGGTATTTCAATCAGGTTATATTGCTTTTGTTGACTACTATCATTATTAATTTCAATTTGTAAAATAGGAGTGAATTCCGATTTTTCTATGTGCAATTGAATGACATTGTTGTTATTAGCAATTGATTTAATAGAGAAAGAAAGATGCCCTTTTTTATAAGTAATATCACAACTGTTATTAAGGTTAGTACAAATTACGGTCTGGTTTTGCTGCTTATCTTCACTATTATAGGTATTAGTTCGCCAAAAAAATGCAGTCACAAGCATAACAAAAAGCACACAAATTTGGATGAATCTTGAGCGGGTTAATTTCTCTGCAGCCATTGAAACTTAAACTCCATGTTACTTACTTCATGTTTTTAAAAAAAATGTTGCTTAACCGTAACGAAGGTGTGGATTTACCTGTTATTGAGTTTACAACTGACGTATCATTCTTTCGAAAATGCCACTTTTAAAGAAAAAGTGCAATGTAACAGTAGGAATTTTAGATTAAGTTCATATTGATACGATATAGCACCTGGGTGGCATTGCGATTTATTTCGCGTTTGGAAATAGAGTGTAGTTGAAATAAAAAATGGAAGCAGCAATATGAACCAAGTACAGCAGCTTGATCAGAAATACAACTATACAGTCGTCCGTCAATTTACCCTGGTTACAATTTTATGGGGTATTGTTGGTATGGCTGTTGGTGTTTTGATTGCAGCACAGTTGGTTTGGCCGCAACTTAACTTTGACACACCATGGCTGACGTATAGCCGTTTGCGTCCATTGCATACTAATGCAGTGATCTTCGCTTTCGGAACAAGTGCCCTTTTTGCTACGTCTTATTACGTAGTACAAAGAACTTGTCAAACACGTCTGTTTGGTGGTCCGTTAATTGCGTTCACCTTCTGGGGTTGGCAAGCAGTCATCCTTTCAGCAGTGGTTTCACTGCCTTTAGGGTATACATCGGCTAAAGAATACGCAGAATTAGAGTGGCCAATAGATATTGGTATTACTTTAGTTTGGGTCGCGTATGCTATCGTATTCTTTGGAACGTTAATTAAACGGAAAACCTCACATATCTATGTGGCAAACTGGTTTTTTGGGGCCTTTATTCTCACCGTTGCCGTTCTTCACATCGTGAATAGTCTTGCTATTCCAGTCTCTATGATGAAATCGTATTCGATCTATTCTGGTGCTGTTGATGCTATGGTTCAGTGGTGGTATGGACATAACGCGGTTGGATTCTTATTAACAGCTGGTTTCTTAGGCATTATGTACTACTTTGTACCTAAGCAAGCTGAGCGCCCAGTTTACTCTTACCGTCTGTCAATTGTTCACTTTTGGGCATTAATTTCGTTGTATATTTGGGCTGGTCCTCACCACCTTCATTATACTGCTCTGCCTGATTGGACTCAGTCTTTAGGTATGGTTATGTCTTTGGTTCTTTTTGCACCTTCATGGGGTGGAATGATCAACGGTATTATGACGTTATCTGGAGCCTGGCATAAACTGCGCTATGACCCTATCTTACGTTTCTTAGTTGTTTCATTATCTTTCTACGGTATGTCTACCTTTGAAGGTCCTATGATGGCAATTAAAACAGTAAACGCCCTATCTCACTATACCGATTGGACAATTGGTCACGTGCATTCTGGTGCTTTAGGCTGGGTTGCAATGGTTACTATTGGTGCTCTTTATCACTTAGTGCCTAAATTGTTTGGGCAAGAGCGCATGTACTCAACGACGCTGATTAATGTACACTTCTGGTTAGCAACTATCGGTACGGTGTTTTATATTGTATCTATGTGGATCTCAGGCGTGATGCAAGGTCTAATGTGGCGTTCGGTTAACGCTGATGGAACATTAACTTATAGCTTTGTAGAGTCGCTAGAAGCGTCATACCCATTCTACTTTGTCCGCTTTCTTGGTGGTCTAATCTTCCTTTCTGGAATGTTCTTGCTTGCATATAATGCATATAAGACAATCTCAGCTCCGAAGAATAGCCTTAAAGCCATTCAGCAACCAGCATAAGGAGAGACAATATGAGTTCTAATCGTCATGGAATCATAGAAAAAAACGTCGGCCTTCTTGCCATATTAATTGTTGTTGCAATTACTTTTGGTGCTATGGCTGAGATCTTACCTTTGATTTTCCAAAAACAAGTTAATGAACCTGTTGAAAACTTGCGTCCATATACAGCACTTGAAATGGAAGGTCGTGACGTCTATATCCGTGATGGGTGCCATGTTTGTCATAGCCAGATGATTCGTCCATTCCGTGCGGAAACTGAGCGTTATGGTCACTATTCTGTTGCGGGTGAAAGTGTATGGGAACATCCTTTCTTATGGGGTTCTAAGCGTACTGGACCAGATCTGGCTCGTGTTGGTGGACGTTACTCTGATGAGTGGCATCGTGTTCATTTAATTAATCCTCGTGATGTGGTACCAGAGTCAAATATGCCAGGCTTTCCTTGGTTAGAAACTAACGTTTTATCTGGTGAATTATCCTCCAAGAAACTTGCTCTTTTCCGTGATAACTTCGGTGTTCCATACACAGATGAAGATATTGCGAACGCATCTAAAGATGTAAAAGGCAAAACTGAAATGGATGCACTTATTGCATATCTTCAGTCTCTTGGCCACGCGATGAAGTAAGGAGGCAACATGGATTTTGCAACTATGCACAGTATATGGACTGTAGTCCTGTTTGTTAGCTTTATCGGGATTATCTTTTGGGCATACAGTAAGCGCCAAACGTCTTCATTTAATGAAGCGGCTAATTTGGTCTTTGCTGATGAACAGGAAGAGAATGAATCACTCAATAGCAAAGGAGTAAATCAACAATGA
>JAESQY010000019.1 GCA_016764915.1 Aliivibrio sp.
AAATGGCTTCGTACGGTTGGTAACAACCAACTTTGACCGCTTATTTGACCTTTGCAAAGCAGATTTACATACCTTTATTCCGCCAAGGCTACCAGATCTAAATCATCCGAATGAATTTGATGGCACAGTATATTTACATGGAAAAATAAATGAAGATGGCACTGGGGCTCAAAACAACAGATTTGTCTTATCAAGTTCTGAGTTCGGAGATGCTTACTTGGCTAACGGCTGGGCTACTTCTTTTGTCAAAGGGATATTAGAAAAGTATGTCGTAGTTTTTGTCGGTTATTCCGCGGACGATCCACCGATACACTATCTGTTAGAAGCTCTAAATAAAAGCTCAAGCCAACTTAACGATATATACGCATTTCAATCTGGTAATGAAAGTTACGCTAACTCTAAATGGCACCATAAAGGAGTAAAAGCGATTGCATATGAAAACTCGAATGGACACATCGCTCTTTGGAATACTCTAGAAGCTTGGGCGGAACGAGCTTCTGATTCAGATTCATGGTATCAAGAGATAATAGCAAAAGCTGTAATGGGGCCTCATCAATTACAGCCCTTTGAGCGTGGTCAAATTGCACACATTGTTTCTACAATAGAAGGGGCCAAAAAGTTTGCCAATAGCGAGATGCTACCGCCTGCTACTTGGCTCCATGTGTTTGATCCTGAGTTGAGATATGAAACCCCTCATAAGTATTTATCTGGATCAGAATATTCTGTTGGTAATGTAGACCCATTTCATCTCTACTCTTTGAATTCGGATATTACACCACAGATAGATGACCCTGATTATTCTTATACCAAACGGGAAGTGCCCTTGGATGCCTGGGATGCTTTTGGTTTCAATTCTCTCGATATAAAAGGGATGCAAGAACAACGGGCTATCGGGTTTAGAGGCGATAATTTCAAGTTCCCTCAGTTTTCGACCCTGCCACAAAGGCTTAATATATTAGCAGGTTGGTTAAGTCGAGTTGCAGAACAACCAGAAGCAATCTGGTGGGCCGCGAAGCAAAAGTGTCTTCATCCTTGGATTAAGGTCGTACTTAAATCTGAGTTAAAACGTCGTTCTAAAGATATGGATAGTATACGAACTCGGGCATGGGGCTATATTTGGGATGGCTTTGATCATACTGATAACAGTAACGATCTCAACTGGTTTACACTGAAAAGCTCAATAACAGACAATGATTGGTCCCCCCGACAGTTGCGACATTTTGAACAGGTTTTTAAGCCATACATTAAGGTAATGCCTCCTTACCGAACAACAAGTGATATCAATAAAGAGCAGATTTGTTTAAGCGATTTAATTCGTTTGGATGTCGTTTATCCAGAAATACCAAGGAGATTTGAAATTTCTGATGAATGGTTGATTCGTATAGTTGAAATCCTGAGACGTAATCTTGAACTGGCTGTTGAACTAGAAAATGAGATAGGGAGCTACAGTCTGAATTTGACATCCTCCTTAACGCCCGAGAAAAATACAGACGATTCATATAGCCGAACCTCTGGTCTATCGGCATGGGTAGGCTTTTTTGTTACTTGGCTGGATAAATTGATAGCTATTGATGTAGACGCCGCACAAAAGGAGTTTTCAATGTGGCGATGTGATGACAATACGGTCTTTGCTCGATTAAGAATATGGGCATTAGGAAAAGAGAATCTGGTACCTAATGAAAGTATTAGTGCGACCTTAAATCAGCTTTCAGATGAAGCTTTTTGGAATAGTTATCATGCAAGAGATCTCCTTTTATCTCTTGCCGCTAGATGGAAAGGGCTTGACCAATATAACCGTTCTACAATTGAAGATAGAATATTCCAAGGGCCTAAGATATGGAAAACCGAAGATAAATGCAGATTTAAGGAACGTAAAGCGAGGGATATTCTAGATAAGGTAACCTGGCTTGAACAACATGGCTGTGCATTCACAATCAATAAAGATGAATTAATTGATGAACTAAGACTAGATACACCTGATTGGAAGCCTGAGCATGCAAAAGATGCTGCACAGTCACTTGAAACGCGCGGTGGTTTTGTAACTACAAATACAGAATATTCCCTGTTAGCAAATGAACCTTTAGCTTCTATTCTTCAAAAAGCACAAGAACTGTCAGGTAGGAAAATTGACTTTTTAACAGAGTCAGACCCATTCCTTGGGTTATCACAAGAAAAACCTATTCGAGCTTTCAACGCATTAATTTATTCTGCAAAAAAAGGAAATATTGTTGATTGGGCTTGGGATACTTTTCTGTATGCGGAAGATCGTAAGAACGATAAGTCTCGGTTTACGGCATTAATTGCAGAACGTTTGTCACGTTTTACTAGTGAAGAGTTAGCAAAGATATTTCGCTCAGTGTCAGGCTGGTTTGAGAGATCAACAGATGTGCTCGCTTATAACTATCGTGGCACATTTCACAAATTAGCTTTTAATCTAATTGATGCGATGTCGATGCAACCTGCTCTTGGCATATCCTCAATAATAAGAGGTAGTAAAGCACCTGACTGGGCAATGGAATCAATCAACTCACCAACTGGGAACTTAACGAGTGCACTATTGCAATCACAGCAAAAGCGTACTTTTAAACCTGGTGAAGGCTTTCCCGAAGAATTTTTGTCATTGCTCAGCCAGTTACTAACATTACCTAGTGATTTAAATCGTTACGCAATGGTAATACTCAGCCGTAGTTTAAGTTGGTGCTTTTGGGTTCACCCTTCATGGGCTAAAAAAAGTTTGCTTTCGGTCTTAAACTCGCCATTAGAGGAAGACCGTCAGGCATTTTGGGCCGGAACTCTATGGGGAGGAGTTCAAGGAAAAGAACTATTCACGATTTTGAAGCCAAGTCTTCTTGAGTTAGCACACGCAGGAGAAGTAGAAAGTCGAGCTCATCAAGATGCCATTGTGAGATTGATTTACTCTGCTTGGAAAATTAAAGATGATGAAAGATGGGTGTCAGACCTTGAATTTAAAAAAGTATTAATCAAAGCAAATGATAATTTTAGGTGTGGTACGTTATGGCAAAGTAGGCATGGCGGGAAGAACGATAAAGAAGAATGGTTTCAACCATTCAGGGAACTTGTTTCAAATGTCTGGCCTAAACAACTGGTAGCTAAATCATCTGCTGTATCCGCCCGCTTTTGTGATATTGCATTTAGGTCGGAAGAGCACTTCCCTGAGCTCGTAAAGCTAATCGTTCCGCTATTAACTAAATTAGATGATGCAAATGATGTTTATCTGGATGACGA
>JAESQY010000020.1 GCA_016764915.1 Aliivibrio sp.
AACAAAATTAATAACTATAAACTTTATGAGCATAAATAAAATGAATTCTATTTATAAATACTTTGTTTTAATATATTTAGTAATATCTGTACATTCTTATGCTTCAGTCACAATTGAAGAGATACAGCCTATTAAATTTCCAAGTATCATAAAAAATCAGAACAGATCTACCATCGTACTCGTTAATTGGAAAGGGAATATAGGAAAAGCAACCAATAGTGATCTCTTTGATTTCGTTTATCATGAAGGGAGGTACAAAGTTTACTCTAATACAGAACGGCCAATAGTCATTACTGTTACATCTATCAATAATAGTCCAGGAATTAAATTAAAATCCTTTAAAGTAAGATATAAAAATAAAACCTATAAATCTTTTCCAACAGCAGCTTTAGTTAACCCAGGCTCCAAGGGAATAGTAATAAAGATTGGCGCTAAAATGGTGGCGAATAAAAATACGACCGCAGGTTCGAAACAGCCGCAATATTTAATACAAATAGATGAGCAATAAATCACTCACCATTAATATTGATATATTTAACAATTAAGCAATTGGAAGGCTCTCATCCGCTCCCCACTCACTCCAAGACCCATCGTATAAGCTTAATTTTTTAAACCCAGCAATATGTGCCGCTAATAATATAATGGCGGCGGTTACCCCAGATCCACAACTCGCAATGACCCGTTTGTTTTTGTCCATAGCCAATTGATTAAATACCGTATTAAGCTCCTCTAACTCAGCAAACGAACCCTCTTTGATCAATTTGGTGTAAGGTAGATTTAATGATTTTGGTATGTGACCAGAGCGTAGGCCTTCTCTTGGCTCTGCCACCATGCCATTAAAGCGAGCACTGGATCTCGCATCGACAATGTGATGCTCATTGTTATCCATAGATTCAACGACCTGTTCTGCATTAAATAGAGCGTGCTCAATCGGTTTTGCGACAAAAGTCCCCCCCCCAGCAGGCTGAACCAAACTGTCGGTAACTTCATAGCCTTGCATGAGCCAACTAGGCAGACCTCCATCAAGTAAGTAGACATCATTATGCCCCATACTTTTTAACATCCACCACACTCTTGGCGCTGAAAAAATGCCCACATCATCATAAACAACCACAATAGAGTCACTGTGGATCCCCAACTCTTGCACATTTTGCGTAAATTGTTTACAGCTTGGCATGGTGTGAGGAAGGCTGCTGGTTACGTCACAGACAGTATGTTCAAAATCAAAAGATACACTGCTTGGGATATATACATCATTCAACGTACTTGAATTTCCCCCTACTGGATTAGCCATAGTGACATGCAGCAATATCACTTTTTCTAGGTTCTGGCTTAACCATTTTGCATTGACTAAAGGATGGTTCATTGTCTCTCCTTGTTTTTATAATTATTATCAACTACCCTGTAAAAAAAACCACTTGGTCAGATAAGGCATATTAATAATGCCTCTTATCGATAGTAGACCAAGTAGGGAAAGTAACCAAAATAGATTTATGTCAACAGGCACCGATTGAAAGTATCTCTTTGAAATGATTTGAGTGATTAATCGATAATTTGAGACTTTATCTATTTTTCCTACCGCGTGTTAAATACATAAAACACATTGCAATCAGAGCAAACAGGTTCATGCTACCTCCAGAGCTTGAACTTCTCACACCACTCGTATTATTGGTAAACTTTGGCGTGAGCTGCCCATTGAGGACACTTTGGATCCAGCTATTGTAATCAGCAACCTCGGTAAATACTGATTGAGTAACGGTGCCTGGATCGCCACACGTAGCTGGGCCATAACTGACAATACCTATCTGTTTGGTTAATGTGCTATTTGGATCATACCAAAGCAGCGGGCCACCAGAATCACCTTGGCAACTGGCATTTTTCAGTCCTGAACCGCCATTCACCACTCCATCAGTACATATTTGCGAGCTGGAAACAGAGCTCCATTGAGATTGACACACCGCTTGGGTCACATAACTAACCGTGGTTTCTTGTAGGTAATCATTGGCATTAACGCCTGTTGAGGTATTGCCATAACCGATAATGGTAAAACTCTCCGCAGCTTGTCGATAGCTTGCAACATCAGCGGTATAGGCTCGGTCAACATAGTGTTCGCTGCCAATGCTTGGAATGTCATACTCTAATTCGAGAACTGCTACATCATGATAGAGCCCATTAGCCACAATGCCATCATAATTATCTGGATAGTAAATATATTTAACAGGGTATCGAGTACTAGACGCAAAATCTTGGTCTCTATCACCATCGATACCGATGTATAAGTCATCTTTGTAAGCACTTTCATCCACACAATGAGCCGCGGTTAATACGTACCGATTATTGATGAGAGACGCCCCACACAACGCATACAAACTGCCATTAGATTGATACAACAGACGAGCCATATATTGATAACTTGTCACGGAAACTGGCGTACCATTGACAATGTATGGCGTTATTTCAAACTCTTCCGCTTTTACTACAGTGCTATTCAGTCCTAATGCACAGATAAGTAACAGCGCAGTATTACCGCTTTTCATAACAAACGACCTTGCTGATTGTTTACTCAATAGTAACTAATTTAAGTATTAGCCAGTACCTACAATATCTCAACATCCGTTTCACTATTTCTAAGCGTTTTAGCATTGATTCAATCTGAGTTTGGCTGTTTAATCGCATTTTCTATTCCGTTTTTGTCATTTCATTGTTACATTTTGATAGTCTCTGTTCATAATCTCAAGGAAGTACAGTGCAGACTAATTACCACAAGAAACTCATACCCGTCATTCGATATTTAGAGAAGAACTTCAATCAGCCACTTAATCTTAATGAAGTGGCCAGTATGGCATGCCTGTCTGCTTTCCATTTTCACCGTATTTTTAAGATCGTCACCAATGAAACCTTAGCCGATTATATTCGTCGTCTTAAACTGACTAGCGCGGCTCAAACCCTGTTTAATACCAAACAAAGTGTCACGGAAGTCGCCCTTGATCATGGTTTTTCCAGCTCTCAGAGTTTGGCGAAAGCGTTTAAAAACTATTTTGGATTAACGCCTACGGAAATAAAGCGTTGCTCCTCATTCGAACAGCTCTCGAATCTATTGAAAAATAGCAAGATTGGACACACGTTAAGCAAACCGGGACACGAAAATACTCAAACAAATACATACACTGATTTGGCTCATCAACCAAGGAGAGAGCCAATGAAAACAGAACAATTTGAAGCACGCACTCTGGCCTACATTCGAGTCACGGGGCCATATGGGGAAAAATACCAACCGAACATTACCAAAATCTATCAATGGGCAGGTGCAAAGAATTTAGCGGGAGGTGAATCTATTTTCATCTATCACGATAATCCAGACATTACCCCAGTGGAAAAGTGTAGAACAGATATCTGTATCTCCGTGCCAAGCGACACTGAAGTGATCCCCGGCATCGAATTACAAACTCTACCTGCTGGCGGTTATGCTTCTATTCGTAGAACTGTCACTGATAAGACACAATATGGTGAGTTTTGGGAAGAATTACTGACCGGAATCATTGAATCTGGACTAGAGACCGATGAAAGACCCTGCTTTGAGCTTTACCACAGCTATGATCAACAAACCGATGTCAGTGACGTCAGCTTCTACACTGCTATAAAAGTCTAAATATAAAACACTGCGGTAGTGGTTACCGCAGTGTTAAAGCAGGTTACACTAAATGAAATTGACTGTGCATTCCTTTCTCACGCAAAGAAATAATGGCTTGGTATGCATCGCTCTGATACCAGCCTTGCGCACTTTCTTTGTCTGGAAATTGAATAACTGCTTTCATTGGATGAGTCGCATCACCGTGCAATACTTCAACGCTCCCTTTGGCAATAAACTGCCCATTAAAAGGTTTGAGTGTTTCTGCTGCTAACGCGCTGTACTCTTTTAGTTGCAGTTTATCTATAGGTGTCAGGTCGACGATAACTAAACTTGTCATTTCAATAATTTCCTTAATGGCTTGAGTTGACACAGCTTAAGATCTTGGTGATTATTAAACAATAACCTAAAAATTAACGAGTTGTTTAATAATATGAACAGTGTGAAATTAGCGCCTTTACTCCTAATTTTCGTTGAAGTTGCCAGTAAGCGCTCTTTCACCGCCGCGGCAAAAAAATTGGGCTTAAGTAAATCAGCCGTTAGTCAGCAAATAAAACGCTTAGAAAAGTCGACGGGGCAACAATTATTAATGCGTAATACCCGTGGAGTCGAATTGACTGCTGTGGGGAAAACGCTACTCGCACGCAGTGAATTATTGAGCCAGCAACTGTCCATGACATTAATTGAGCTCGACAGTGCCAAAACTCAACCAAGTGGCAGTTTTAAAGTGTCTATCCCTCCATTTTTTGAGAACGATATTATCATTCCAGTATTACGACAGTTGAGTGTCGAGTTCCCAAAAATAAAACCAGAAGTGATTGTGACAGGGAAATGGCAGGACTTGATAGAGAACAATTTAGACGCTGCCATTTTCGGTGGAGATTTACCCGACTGTGATTATAGAGCGCTATCAATAGGCAAAGTCTCTGAAATATTTTGTGCATCCCCTAGGTACATCAAACAACACGGCAATCTAAAGAGTGTTAAGGCATTAGTTAAGCACAATTTTATCGCTACGCCTTGGCAGCACGACAATTTACAGCTATTTAATAATGAGCAAACGGATCACATTCAGGTCAATATCGAACACTTTGCAAAGGCGAACACACTAACAACGGTACGGGAGATGATATTGAATGATATGGGTATAGCCTTATTTCCTGAATTTTTAGCCCAGCCGTATCTTGCAGATAGACAGATGATTAGAGTGCTACCTGAGATTCAAGGAAGAGCATGGCACTTCTATTTTTTACATCAATATAAGAGTACAAAACCAATACACGTTAGTCGTTTTTATCAATTATTTAATTACTACTTCAATAAATCTAGCGCGATAAACTAATGAGACAAAACTAACCTAAACTCGCTCTTACATCGGAAATGGTGATGAACAGTTTGTTCTCAGCATCTTGGAAAGCTTAGAATCCATAGCGTTCATAGAAGTGTTTTTCGTCGTCTTTAGCATCAACAATAATCACAGGGAATGCAACGCTGTCACTCGCAAGGAGTAGCTTCCGTAGTGCATCAATAAGTAACCATTCGCCAAGACCCTTACCTTTGTAGCGATTATCTACAGCTAAACGGGCAATAAGACCGCCAGAAGTGGATGATTGGTGCTTTTTATGCAACTTATCTGGCAACGATTTTAAGTCAATTGGTGTCATGGTTAATGTATAAAAGCCAATAATAAGAGAATCATCGCTATCATCTTCTAAAACGAAAGTTCTGCTGTTGTCTTTCTTTTCTTGTTGACTCGCCATCACCTTCAGGTAGTTATTAAGGGCCTCAATACCACAATCGAATTGTTTTCTATTGTGTTTCACTTTATCTAGAAGCACCGTATTCATCATTGGGTTTTACTTTCGTAACGCTCAGAAGCGGCTTGTAGTTTTGAATTTGGTGTTGCTGGGCGGTCTAAAGCTTCCATGAGTAGCATTGAATCAGCACGGCTAAGTTTTAGCGCCTGTTCGCGTTCAATCACTTGTTTTGCTTTTTCAATTGCAGCACTCAATACAAATGAGTTAATACTAGACATGCCAGAGATTGCGGCAGCCTTAGTATCGGCGTATATTGACTGCATTACTGAACACGTTATGGGATCGAATAAATGAAAAATTGGCTATTTTTATTGGTATGTATTGCCAGCACTGTGTGGATGGTCTTCGATTCAGGAAAGTCTGATCAAGTGCTGTCGATGTTTCAGGGCTTAACGTTACCCAGTACCAACGATCTGATGGAATATCTTGGGCAAGGGTTCTACTATGTGACATTGCTTATCGGTCTCGTGCATTTGGGCCGTAAATTTAAGAGACAACGCCATAACAGTGATCAAAATGAACCATAATTACGGCTAAACTGGTTGCCGATTGAAATAAAATGCCGACATCAATGAGCGCCACCACCACTGGACCCATTACCTTCAGTTTTCACGAAGAACATCATCAGCGCGGCCAGCCCTAAAAACAGAGTCATCATCAAGAATATATCGTTATACGCCATGATAGCCGCATCTCTTTGCATAACCATCATCAAAGAAGCTTTTGCTTGTAACGTCGCGGTTGAAAAATCGCTGCCTTTTTGCATGAACATTGCGGTGCTCTGTTGCAACTGATACCAAGCATCGGTACTCACGCTCGGTAAACTACTCTTAATATGGGCTAGATGCTCTCTGGTTTTGTTGTCTAACATCGTCGCTATGATTGCAATACTAAACGCCCCACCCAAGTTACGCAGCACATTGGTAATGGTTGATGCATCTGATACTTCATGCTTTTTAATGCCACTCATTGCCACCAATGACAATGGAACCATAATAAATGGGCTACCAATCGCGCGAAGTAACATTGAGAAAATCAGCTGATCACCACCATAATTGAAGTCCATGTGAGTATTTACATAACAACTGAGCCCAAACATACTGAAACCAAAAAAGACTAAGTATTTGGCTTTAATGATTCGAGTTAATTTAGGCACAATGGGGAAAATCAATAGCTGAGGAAATCCCATCCACATGAGAACTTCTCCGATCTCAAGGGAGTTGTAACCTTGAATTTGGATCATATACATTGGAAGAACATAGATGGATCCAAGCAGTGCCATTCCTAATACTAAATAGGCAAAGCATGAGATGGCAAACTGCCCTTTTACCATCAATCGTAAGTTCACCAATGGGTTTTTGTGTTGCAGCTCATTGATAATGAAATAGATCATACTCACTGTCGAAATTGCCGCTAATCCAACAGTAAGCCGAAAATTAGAGTTAACGCAAGAGGGTGAGCAATTTTATCATTCTGGGGTGCAGATGCTTGAGCTTATCCAAGTTGGCGAGTTAGTTAATTCAAGTCTAGTGGCTCGTACCATCAATTTTTCCGATAGAGTGATTGTTGCCAGTCCCGAATATCTTGAGAACTATGGACACATCACCAAACCAGAAGATCTCAAAGCGCCACATCAACAAATCAAAGTACTTAATGCGATAAAAGTGCCCACTTTTCACTTAACCCAAGCCAATAAATCAGTAAAACTCGATCTTCCATACCGTTTAAGAGTAAACACCATCACCGCTTGTAAATCAGCATGCCTTGATGGTTTAGGGGTTGCATCACTGCCTGAGTTTATGTGCCGTGAACACATTAAAAATGGCAGTTTAATTGAGCTTCTCAGTGATTGGCAGCAGCAACAGGTCGCAATCAGTTTAGTTTATCAGCAAAGGAAATTGATTCCCAAAAGGCTACGCGCATTCATTGAACACGTGCTCGAAAGGTTTAATCACTCGCATCACCATCACTAATGTTCATAGCTCTGCCAGAAAGCTTCAATCTCTTGATAAATAGTGTCACTACTCAAGATTGAAACGTGGCCTTCATTAAAGCCCATCACTTTAGTCGCTTGCTGCTGCGCTTCTTGGCGCAACTGACTCGAAAGATCAATCACACCATCGTTACTCTCTACGTTAATCGCTCCCTTTCCGTCATAACCGAACAGTAGAAGGTGGGGAGGTTTATTGCTTCTTTCATTAAACAGTGTTCGGATAAATTCACTTTCTGGATTTAAATCTCGCCACGCAGGCATGACAACTGGTGAGTATTCAACCCCACTTTTTGCCGATGCTACACCCGAAAAAGGTGAAGAAATAGAGGTAAAACTCAAAATATTTTGACAATTATTTCCTTCAGCGCACTGGTTCAGATAATCTTCAACCACTAACCCCCCCATACTGTGCGCCACAATATGGATGTTTTTCACTTTATTCTCTACCATCTCTTTGTGAATCATGTTCGCCAAGCCTTTAGAAATTAATGGCAGGGAGACGGCACTTGGGTAGTTCAGCACCCATGCTTGATATTTTGAATTATCTAATTTATCGATTAGCGGCTTAAAGTCCAATGCCGTTGAGTCCATACCATGAACAAAAACAACAGGAATCTTGTTAGCATCATAAGGTGTTAAGAAGTAGAGTCCAGTATTCCTCGCCATAAAAAATCGTATCGGTTGCCACATACCCATTTTGGCTGATTCTTTAGAAAAACGTTTATCTGAAAGTGAGACAACTTTGCCAGTTTCTGATAAGACAATTTTAATATTGAGTAATTTTTTTTAACGGTTTATTGACCAGTTGCTCAGGTACATTGGTTTTTTTCAGTCCAATTTCTACGTTAATCACTTCATCTGACGAAAATAAACGCAATTCAACCATAGAAAACTTTTCATTCGGTTGAAACATGAGGTCATTATTACTGTCCTCAAATACCAGCAATGCTTGCGTGCTTTGAGCCGTTAATATTGAGATATTTTGACCTCCAATCATGACATCATAACCATTGATTAGAGTGGAATCCGCGTTATTAAGATGTTCGACTAATACGATCCCCCTACCTGAAGACCCAGTCACCGACAGTGAATATGGTGTCGACTCATCATCAAGAAACTTCAGATCCTTGGCTAAATCCATGAGACTCCCACATCCTGTCACGCTCATGATGACCAAAGTTGATAACCAAAAATGAAACTTTCTCATCAAATTACATTCCTTTAAATAAGCCATGGGCATTGCGACTGACTGCCAATTTTCGACTTTGTATCAAAACGAACATCTTGCCTGTTAACTCTTTTTTTACCTTATCGATCGCGGATACATTTACTATAGTCGAACGATGGATAAGCCAAAAAAGTTCAGAGTCTAATTGCTCACTTAGATCTTTTAATGAGGTTCTAATAATATATTCACTTAAGATCTCTGTATCATCGTCTGCAAGGCAATAGAGTGAGACATATTTATCTTCCGCCTTAAAATAGAGCACATCTTTAACCGCAATCAGGTGAATCTCTTCCCCTTTGCTGGCTTTAATCCACTTAAGCGTCTCAACACGCTTAGTCGCCGTTAAATTTGCTAATTGCTCCATCAGTTGCGACATATTACCAAGTTCTGAGTGACCATTTTTTGCTTTTTCAGCTAACTGCTTTTTTGCTCTTTGGCAAGCTGCTGCTAAACGAGTATCACTAATGGGTTTTAATAAATAATCTAAAGCGCAATGTTCAAATGCACTGACTGCATACTCGTTGTACGCGGTAGTAAAAATAATTATCGGGGAGTAGGCGCTCTCTTTATTCTCAATCGCTCTGAGCTTTTGTGCCACTTGCACACCATCTAATCCGGGCATTCTGATATCAAGAAATAGAATGTCGGGTTTTTTATCCATCATCTCCGCTAATGCACTCGCACCATCACCCACCGTTGCCACTATGTTTAACGTTGGCCAAATGTCTGCAAGCGCTTTATTTAGATGCAACCTTAACAGTGGCTCATCGTCGGCAATAATGGCAGTAGCAAACAGCTCTGATGCGTTATTCATATTCATCATCCTGATTTGAGCGACAGTTTAGGGCGTTTAACATACTTTTGGGCAGTGAGATCTTAGCCCGCACTCCTCCGTTTAGCTCCTCTACAATCACTAACTTTGCTTTATCGCCATTACTGAGCGCGGTTAAACGGTCGCGAATATTATCGAGACCAATGCCATTTCCTGTTGGGTGTGAGATCAATTGTAAGCCCACACCACTGTCCAACACGTCAAAGTAAAGGGTCTGTTGTGACTCTGATATATGAACCGTCACAGTGCCACCTTGGCTGGCAGGTTCAATACCGTGAAATACCGCATTCTCAACTAAAGGCTGGATCAGAAGTGGTGGAATTTTAAGGTTTTGATCGACATTATCATCACAGATAACATCAAAGGTTAAACGGCTTCCTAATCGTATTGCTTGGATCTCTAAATAGGCTGTTAGCAGTGCTATCTCATCAGCGATTGACGCAGCATGTTGGCGCTGTTTGCTCAGGTTCGCTCGTAATAAATCTGTAAATCGGCTTAATAACTTTTTTGCCAACTGCGGGTCTTCATCAATCAAGGCATTTAGGTTTGCGAGTGTATTAAACAAAAAATGTGGCTCAATCTGACTCTGAAGCTGTCCTAACTGGCTAAGTACAATCGCTTTCTCCTGCTCAGCTTGAATACGTTTTGCCGTTTCAAGATCCTTTTTAATCCTCATGCTTTGTTCGGAGGAGTAAAAATAGTAGTAACAGATTGCGCTAAAGAGAAAAGCCAACAAAAAAACCGGTTTCATCTGCCCAAAGGTTGACAGTTCGTGGCTCTCTTGCATCCAGTAATAGGCGTTGATGCTACCAAGTCCGATGGCCATGATAAGTGAGAGTATTTCAGATTTTGGACTTGATATGTTTGGAAAGTAACGTTCCATCACATGCCCCAAAAACACCGCTGACCAGCCGTAACCAAAAGAGGTGAATAGATGAATATACAGTTTACCTGGCCAAACAGAGTAAGTGGTTAAGGCAATAAATAGACAAAAAACGGAGGTTAACAGTAGGGTCCGTGTGACTCGGTTTGTCGCAAAAGCTGCCATTAAAAACGTCCTTTTAAGTTAATTAACACTGCACGACTATCGGTTAACTGTTGATACGCTGAATTATGGTCGCCAAAAATAAAACGTCCCGCTATTTCAATCGTTTGATGATAGTCTCCTGAGTCAAAAAGTAAATACTCAAGCCACTGAGTAACTATGACTCCACCATCTTGAGGTGAGTATAGAATATCCAAAGTGGGCGTTAATTCTAGCCCTTGGGTGTATTCAAACTGATCAAACGCACTGCTGTCTAACGACCAATGTAACATCAAGTTATGTTGAACAATATTTGAGTGACGATACCCTTGCCCGTAAGATTGCGCAAGAGACTGCACTGAGGGATCACTATCTATAACAAGAGACGTTGCTCTGTTAATTGCCGTTTGCCAATCACTATCGCTCCAAGCACGGCTGTCATACCAATACTCTAGAATAACGCTATTGCCAAATTGGTTGGCCCACGTAAAACCAATTAATCCTTGTGTTGCATTCTCTTCGGTGTGCAGCTCTGTTGGCGAATAGAGAGAGTCAGCTATGTGATACTGGACAAATTGTTGCTGTAATAACGCAGAGGCATGCAACTCCCAAGCCTCATTAAGTACCGTTACCGCACTTGCTCCAATTGAGGTTTTTCTCACGTCATCGTAATAGAGCAAGCCCTGCCATTCACTGTTGTCATTTAACCAATATCGTTTAATACCAACGCCTTGATTTTCAACACTCTGCTCATAATCCGATTGGTCTTGCATTACCCAAGAAGAGTCACTAAGCAGTACTGTCCACTCACCCTGCGAATCAAACAGCGACATAGAGGCAATGCCAGCTCCTTCTTCAGTTTGAATACCAATGGGGTTTTGACGATAGGGTTTGATGATATCCAGAGGCCGATAACCATATCCAACTCCCCAATCCAATCGAACTTTACCAAAGGTAACATCTACGTCATGCTCAAACATCGTCATCGACTGCTGCCAAAATAGCTCTTGGATAACAATGTCGACCTCACTGCTTTCTCCATCGTGTTGTACATCGCTACTGGTCAGTGCAAATAACCCCAACCAGTTGCCATATTTGGCCTCGGCTTGCAACGAAGTGTCAAAATTGTACCCTTCGATTGAATTCGCAAACAACGGACTCTGCTGAGTGCTGTTTTTCCCCACACTGAGTTGATAGTTCCAATCGATCACTACCGGAGTGATATTATCGGCATTGTTGTTTGCTATCACTTGTGTTGTCAGACACGGCCAGAGTAGTGCTAGTTGCACAATCTTTTTCATCCCTTACTCTCGCTATAATTCTGAAACCGAATTTCTTGATAGATAAGATGGATTATAAAACTTATCCTCTAAGCTCAATTCAACCACCTGAAGATACTCAATAATCGTCTCTTTTTTCGGTTGAATTGAATCCTTTAGCCTCATCTGAGTAACCGCCGGTTTTCCTTCTCTTTCTCCTCGAGTAAACCACGCTTGCTTGGCCATTTTTCCAGATCGTAAGTAGAGGTTGGCCTTTACTGGAAAATTGTCATCACTCTGCAGCCACAGCTCAATCTTTTGGTAACTGGCCCCTTTGGTTTTTGCTATCAACTCTAGTTTAATGGTCTGCTGACCTTTTACCTCCTCACTAAGAAGCTCCGTGCCTTGATAGTCATCACTCCAAGTCAAAGTAGATATGTCTCCGATTGAAGCTTCACCTAACAGTTTTTGCATCGGGGTAATACGGATTGGACGTCGACTTCTTGGCATCAACAGCCAGTAATTATCGCCAAGCATCAACATCTTTTGTCCCGCTTCCACTTTCGCTTTAAAGATCACTAAAGATTCACGATTAGGCCGTGTGTACACATTATATTTACGCGTTTTGTCCAATTCACCGTTTTGATAAAGTGAGACTAAAGAGACCACCTTAGACTCACGCTCACTTAAGCGATAACTGTCTGCTTGGGCTAACCTCAACGTGGGACTCTCATTTTCAGCAGCCCAAGCACTATTCATTAACACCAAGCTTACCAATACTAAACGGCTTATTTTTTTCATTAATTTATACATAGATTAATGCCTCTACGATGGGTTTTCTCACCCCTTTCCGCGCTGAGAAATACGCGGCAACCACACAAATCACTGTTACTCCTATGGTGGCGTATAATGCCAGTTCCGGTGAAAATACAATGTTGAGTGGATAACTGTCTGTTCTTCCAGGTGGTGGTGGCATTTGCACATCAACCAGCAGTAACAAAACGGTTAGCAACACACTAAATAGCACACCAATCAGTGAACCAATCACTGCCAGTAGTGCCGATTCATGAATAAAGCTTCTGACTATTTCACTCGGATAACTGCCCAATGCTGAGAGCGTGCCAATTTCGCGAGTTCGTTCTGTGACAGACATGGTCATGGTGTTAAACAACGCCACAAATATCACCAGCCCCATCACTGCACCCATTATGCTAAAGATACGATCATAGAGGTTCTTCACTTTCTGATAAAAAAATGCCCGCTCAAACCAAGGCGTTAAGCTGAGTTTTTGCTGTGACTCATAGCTAGGCAGCAGTGTAGATACTCTGTCCATAACAGTTTGTGTCAGATCCGTTTGATAAAGAAACACGGATAAAGTGCTGACTTTGTCGCTGCCCAATAACTCTTGTGCAGGCTGGATATGTACATACAGTTGACGTTTATCAACTTCAGGAACCCCTGTGGAATAGGTTCCTCTTACTTTAAAATCAAAGGCATTCAGCGCGCCATCGGTAGTGGTAGAGAGTAACGTGACCCAGTCACCGACCGACAGTTTTAAATTCTTAGCAAGGTCCACCCCGAGCATCACTTGCGGCTCAGTGGGATCATAATTGGCAGACTTAATCGATGAGAGTGTTTTTCCCGCTCTAATATCGAGAAACGGCCCTTTTAAATCAAATTCACGCTCATTAACACCAACACCAATGAAAATGCTCGATTTATTACCATTTGAGATTAATCCTGAAAAGTAAACTCTCGGCTGAACCGCTCTAACATCACCATCTTCTAGTAATTTATTGCGCAGTTTATCGGTATCAGATAAACCATTACTTAATGGCATATCTTCATCTGCTTCGAAATAGTTCGGCTGACTAATGGTAATGTGCCCGGTATCTCTGGCTGTCGACTCCTTTAAAGATTGGTAAGTATAGAGCCCAAAACCGCCTGCAGAGACCAGTGCAAATACGGCAATCGAAATGATCAATACCGACAGTAGACTACGACGTCCATTTCTTAATAGATTCAACCATGCCATTTTTAACTGACGCATAACAACTCCTCTCTCTGCACTTTTCCATCAACAAGATTGATCGTACGATCACATCGATGTGCCATTCGCATATCATGGGTTGCTACGATGAAAGTTGTGCCATATTCATGCCCTAACTCACGCATCAAGTCGATAACCGTGTTGGCCGTTTTACTGTCTAAACTGGCGGTTGGCTCATCGGCAATAACCAGTACAGGTTGATGAACCAATGCGCGTGCAATCGCCACTCTCTGTTGCTGACCACCAGAAAGGTGGTCAGGACGATGATGAATGTACTTTTCAAGCCCCACTTTAACCAACATCTCGGTAGCTCGATCTTTTTGCTCAGCTTTAGTTACATTGTTTAATTGCAACGGGTAAGCGACATTCTCTAACGCTGTCATTACTGGAATAAGATTAAAGCGCTGAAAAATAAAACCCATCTGACTACGCCTCATTTCAGCAGCAGCGACTGCCTCTCTTGGCATCGGCATATTATTAAAAAAAAGCTCACCTTGATAATCCATATCCAGTAGACCGCAAATATTCAAAAGTGTACTTTTACCTGAACCCGATGGACCACATAAGGCCACCATTTCAGCACGTTGAATCACACCATAAACGCCAGATAAAGCAGGAACAGATTGAGTACCTAACGAATAGCTCTTTTCGATGCAATGGAAACGAATCATGCTGCCTCCTTCTGTACGGTTTGTTGCGCTTTTATCGTCAAAGGGTGCTCACTATTTTTCAATCGCATCTGCTGTAACCAGTGCTTAGCTTGCGTCACATCTTCAGCTTTCATCGCGGCTAAGACACCGTAGTAGTAAACCCAAGCCGTGGCTGAAAAATCATGATTAACAAAATGACTATCATTTAACAGCTCGATATAGATCTCATAACCCCGATCAAAATGGTTAAAAAAATCAGGCACTGAAGTAAACGTAGATGCCGCCATTGCTTTTACTAAGTTGGACTCAATTAATCCATTAACAAGAGGCTGCTTTACCTGGGTTTGTTCTCGATTTGAGAGTAGATTTAGCGCCTTGTCCATCTGCGCTAATCCTCGCTCTGTGTATTCCATCTTTTTCCAAGGCATCCAAGCATCACGCCCTAACAGAGTTTCAGAACTGCCTAAATAGATAAGCGTTAGTGGTGTCGCTCCCTCTTTTTTTAAGACGACCTTTAATTGTTGATTAACCTGCTCAACCGCATCAGCGTCACCTGACGCGCCTTGATTGTACAGTTCGATCATTGCTTGATTCGGGTTTGCATAACTGCTGGTTGAAATTAAGCTAACTACAGCCAACACAAAAATGGCTGACAAAGTGGTTACATATGGGGGTATTTTTTTCATCGACGTTCTCCTTGTTGATGTTGTTATCTTAGAGACAACAAAACCACAAAACCGAACATTGCGACGAATGGTAAATAGAGAGGATAAACGGTAGGCGCTGCATCAAATCAATGCAGCGTTATTTATTTTTAGCTTATTTAATTGTGACCAGTTTACCCGTTAGAGCAACACCTGCGACAAAGGTACCAGCACCACACTGAAAGGTCTTTTCATTAGAGGTTAGGTTATTTTTATAGTTAGATTTTATCTCAACCACGGCATTATACCCCTCTTTCACGGCTCTCTCTTTCAACGCGATCATCGCTGATAAAAAGACCCATTGGCAGGCTTCTTCATCCGTTTTGTTAAACGCATTAGTCTTTTTATTGGTTTTCACATTCACGTAGTTAGGCTCTGTTTTACCGTGCTTTTGCTCACCAAAAAAGAACGCCACGTCAGTACCTAATTTCTCTTTGGCTGCTACTAGATCCAAAGCATTTTGTATGGAAAAATCCAATACCTCGTCTCTGGCTTGCGCGTTTGAGGAGACAACACAGAGGTTAATTAACAGCAGTAGAAAGAACTTTTTCACGATATTCCCTTAATATTTATCAGTTTTTGAACAATATGCAACATATTACGTTAACACGTTATGCCATACGCTGATGTTACATTGATATTAAGAATAATTATCATTGAGCCGCAAAGGTTACGCACACAGATCACACTAATGACAATTCTCTATCATCGATTACATTGTTATTGTGATTCAGATCGATATAGATTGTTTTTTAGTCGCTTACACTTAGCCTACTGTTACCGATTACAATGAGTACATCATGTCTATATCTATTGCTATTGCACTGACTACCGCGATTCTTTCAGGTTTGTGGGGGTGGGTTGCCATCTCACTGGGCCTACTGATCTGGGCTGGTTTCTTGGGCTGTACAACCTACTTTGCCTCTCCTATCGATGGCATTAAAGGGCTTAAATTAAGCATCATTACAAATTTAAGTGGTGTATTTTGGGCAATGGTGATCATTCAATTATCCACTGTTTTTAATTTTGAAATTCTTGGTTACATCATCACGGCACTCGTTACTTTTATGATGTGTTTTCAAGCGAACAAATCGTGGTTAAATTACATTCCAGGTACGTTTATCGGTTGCTGTGCTACCTTTGCTGCCGAGGGTAATTGGCAAGTTATCATTCCTTCCCTCCTGCTTGGATCCATCTTTGGTTACTCAATGAAAGCATCAGGGCTTTGGTTACATAAAAGAGCCAATCAAAACAAAACAACAATGCAAACACAACAAGAGTAACAGTGAGCAAAAAACCATGCATCATCACCTTTTTATCGGTATCATTTACCCCAATAGATATTATCGTTTTTACAGGAATTATTCATGAAACTCACTGCACTGGATCAACCTCTTTTTGACCACCTATATCAAGATATTAAACAGTTCCGTTCAACGTTCGATCTTGCGGTTGAAGATGCAGCTAGCTTAGACGATAAAAGCGATACTCTGCACACCTCACTGATCATTGAAGAGTTAACAGAACTGGCTGAAGCAGACTGTAAAGTTGAGCAAGCCGATGCAATCGTCGACTCTGTTTATGTATTAATGGGCCGTTTGGTGCAACTTGGTCACCAACAGGTTGAAGATAACATTGCCATCAGCTATATCATTGATCTGCTACTTCATGTAGCTAAAAACCGTAATATCAATTTCGTTGCATGCTGGGACGAAGTCCACTCAAGCAATATGAGTAAGGTGTGCCGTAACGAGCAAGAGTATCAAGAGACTGAAACCTTTTATGCTAAGCAGGGTGTTGAGCTTATGGCGACGGCAAAAGGGGAGTTCATCATTGCTAAATGCGCTAAAGATGTGGATCTTGAAAACAAAACGGTTCGCCGTGGCAAAGTATTAAAGTCGGTTTACTACCGCCCAGCGGATTTAGACAAACTGGTTAAATAAGTAGCAATATCCAGATATTAAAAAGGCTGAACCTCTCTGTTCAGCCTTTTTCTCTATTACCTCAACCAACAACTGTTTATTGAGTCTTTATATCAACTCTTCGATTACTGGCTCGCCCTTTTTCGGTACCGTTACTTTTTAGTGGCACCGTTTCACCTTTTGAAGTAGCAGTAAGTTGTTGCCCATCTACTCCAATCTCTTTCAAGTAACTCTCTACTTGCGTCGAGCGCTTCAAGGCCAATGCAAAGTTGTATTCCGCTTTACCTTTCGAATCGGTATGCCCTTCTAAGACATAGTTCCCCTGCTCAGAAGCAAGTCGCTCCTTGATGATTCTCAATACATATTTAGACTTGTCTGTTAACGAATGTTGATTAAATTGAAAATAGACTCGCGCTAATGGTCCTGACGTTTTTTTCTGCGCCGTGGAAATCAAGTATTCACTGCACTTTTTTGATAACCCTGCGCTGACCATATGTTGGCTCAAATACGCTATCTCAGGCTCCTCCTCAATCGCTTGCTCTATGTGGTAAAACGCACCTTGATGATGAGAAATGCGAGTTCCTTGCCCCACCGTAACAGTTTGTTCAAACTCTACTTTATTATTACCGCAGTAGAATATCAGCGCTTGATCCACCGACATCTTAGTTGAGTATGACGCTGCATTCGTCATTCCAGATAACAGCAGGGTTATCACGCCTACCCACATTGATACTTTCATCTCTCTCTCCACTACGTTAGATGGCCAATTTCTTCGGCAATTAACTCTAAAATTTTATCTAGTACTTCTTGTTTATTATCGGCACTAAAGACATTTTCGGCCCCTGCACAGTTGATCAACGCCGCGTCATTATTGGCATTATAATCAAACCCTATAATCACCAGTTTGGCGGTAATGTCTTTACCCGCGTCGGTAACATCACTGTTGAGTTCTTCGCGAATCTTATCGCAATAACCCATTGAAATTAGCTGGTTATGATGTGCTTTATAGTTCTCCTCTGATTCATCTGAATCTTGTCCGTCGGATAACACCACCACTAAACGTTTAGGGTTATCTCCCTTTCGCACCATTTGCGCCGCTCGAATGATCCCTTGATAAGTTGCAGTCCAGCCGCCAGGTTCATAGCGGTAGAGCTCAGTTTCAACACTGGAAAAATTGGATGTGAGTTCAACATCTTTTATTCGACCATAGTCGCGACTGACACAGTCGGTTTTTTCGTTGAACACCTGCGCCAAGGTTTTGTTGTAATTTGCGGTGTATTTCCATTCTCGTCGGTAAGGGTCCCAAACACGATCTTGAATCAGCTGGTCAACATAACAATTTCTTCCAGAACGGTATGAATTAGTTTGCGTACTAAACGGGGTAATGCCTATTTTGCTTTTTCCGGTATTGATCTGTTGGTTAAACTTATCCAGCTCGTCAGCAATGAGCATCACAATCTCACGTAGGGCGCGATATTTCTTTTGTCCTGAACTTCCTAAATCACGATCCATTGATCCTGTAAAGTCGGCTGCAAAAACAATGTCTAAAGAGTCACTTTGGTATTTCCTGGAGACAGAAAACCCGTTCACTTCAAAGCGATCACCAAAACTTGGATGCACATTATTGCCGGGAAACCAGGGAGTGTGTTCGGTGCTTACCGACACTCTGTATTCAAAATAACGCGAGTCACCATTGTTAAGCCCGGACACACAATCGGGCAGCTCTTCACACACCAACTTACGCACATTAATATCAGTAATCGAGTTCATGTCTGTCATGTATTGCGACACCACGTTGGTCACAATTTCTTGATTTTTACTGCTACCACTGCCACTGCCATCGTCGCTATTTTCATCGTTACGCGCGGCAATCGCTAAAGATGCCACTTCCGACGCATCGCCAATTCTTGCTTTTGTTTGTAAAATGCGAGCACCATCGGATGCCAGCACAAACAAGCTGAACAGAGCTGGCACTATCATCACAAACAACATGATTGCATGTCCTGATTGTTTTGATTTTACTGCTGAGCGTACTTTTTCTACTCTTTTCATCTTATCGTCCAATCATAATTGAGGATGAATCGACACGAGTAAATCGCTCACCTATCGCAGAGCCAAACCAGTTGTCAGTGTCGTAACATAACGTCACTCGGTATAACGATGCTTGCCGTCCCCATGAGGTTACGACAGAAACATGGGTCAACTCACTCAAAAAATCGCTGACATTACAGCGCAGTGTGCCGGCATAAAACCGAACTGCCGCATTAGCAGCACCACCGTTATCAAAAGTTTGCTCTTCAATCAACGCGCCAAAATTGGATGCGGTGTAACTCTGCATGGTTCGTTGCAGTGAGTTTTGAGGAATTTGATAAATGGCATTGGTTTCAGCCGCTTTAATCGTATAATTTTCACCATAAAGTTGGGTTCGCTCTTTGAGGATACTTACCAACGAAAACGACAACCTATCCAGCTTTCCTTTTACCGCCAATTTAATGATCACATCGCCGCTAAATACCAGCAACATACTGAATGCAATAGCTATCAGTGAAAACTCAATACTAAACGTACCGCGCTGTTTAGATTTGAAATTGATCACGCTCATACTCCTGTATTACGATCGCCTCACGGCTGAACACCGTGGTTTGATCCATAAAGAAACTGAAAATAGATTTGAAGTCATAACTGATCCGATAAATGGCAATGGCGCTGTTATTGGCTGTGCCACACTCAACCGAGCTGTTACCCGCCAGTGGAATACAGTTTCCGGTATGGCCAACTAAATCATCTATGGTGGAGAGATATTGCACGCTATAGCTGAAGTTTTTAGCATCCACAAACCCCTCCCATACTGAGGTGCTACTGGTGATCACTTGATTAAAAATAACCAAATAATCTGTTTTTTCTACCTTTGCGCTGCGAGCAGCTTCTGCAATCGCTAGGTCGCTGATAGCGGATATGTAAGACATATAACTCATCTCAATCCAAGCGACACACATTAACCAAAAACTAAAAAATCCAATTACAAACTCAATGGCAACCACACCACATTGCTTCTTTGGGCTCTTTCTATTGATAAAGCTCTTCATATCACTCCTACAACTTACGCTTTAGCAGTTGAATCTGTGCCGGAACTTCTTTGACTTGGCTAAGATAATTGAACATATCGGCGATCTCTTGCCCATTATATTTTGTCGACAAAATCGTATTGGCATACGCGTAATCCCCTTTACGAACCAGCGCTAATACCAGATTGGATTCGGTTTGGTCGTCCGCCTCACCTTTTAAGTAAATCGGTAACAGGCGATGTACCGCCGTTTGATAATCCTGCTCTAAGATATCGAGCACCGCCAAATTATTTTTAACAGTAATATCATCATAAAAGTGTTCACGTGCTAACGTGAAGTAGTGCCGTGCTTGGAAAAGTTGTTGATTCGCTGCGTAGATCATCCCAATTAGATTTTCCATTTCGGCATTATTCTCAGACAACTCCAATGCTGATTGCGCCTTCCAGAGCGCAGGCTGAATTTTTCCCTGCTCATAAAGCGCATGTGCTTCAATCAGCAATACCTGATGGTTGTTCTCTTTCTCATCAGTCAAAGACGAGAGCGTGAACAAGGCCGATTCAGGATCCCCTGATTTCAAATAAGTATCAGCCAGCTTGATGCGCAGTTCGGTGGTATCAGCGACTCTTATCTCAGTTTTATAGTGATCAATAAGTTTGCCGTGATTGCTGGTTTGTAATAGCAAGCTCTCTTTACGCTCGAAGTCCGCATAACGAGCATCACCGCCTGAGCAGCCAGCCATTAATAGAACAAAACTGAGTATTAATACATTTTTAGTCATTGAACAACATCCTCATTATTCCTGGTGCGACGATCAAAATCACGATAGGTAGCATGATAAATAAGATCAACGGTACCGACATCTTGGCCGATAACTTACCGATCCTCTCCTCAATACCGAGCATCTGAACTTCTCGAATATCCACCGCTAAGGTAATTAATACTTGGTAGATCGAGGTTCCGTATTTCATGCTTTGTTTTAGCGTCATCACAAAACTTCGTATCTCATTGGTGGGCACATCTCGATACATCTCATCGAGTGCTTTTTCTAATCCGACGATTTTAGAACGTTCATCGGTTCGGGTAATTAAATGCGTCAAGTCGCGGTCAAATCCCGCCATCTCTTTACTTAAATAGGACAACGCCGCTTCCACTGTCATGCCGGTTTGTACGCACACACCGAGCAAATCAAGCAAAAAAGGCAATGTGTTAGATATTTTACGGCGCAATTTAGCCGCTTTTCTTGCCAAAATTGTATCGGGTAGAATCACCACAATAATGAGCCAAAATGCCACTGCTATCACTGCACTGCTCATACCCCAATCTAGCTTGACGACCAAACCATAAATACCCACTAAACCTGCTAACAACACCGCATATTTAGCTGGCATATAATAAGCCGCGTAGGGGAACTTGTAATAACCTGCCGATTTAAATTTCTCTTCAACTTCACTTTTTTCTGCCACTAACAGCGTGGTTAGCACTTTACCCACACTCTCATTATTAGATGCAGATTTAGAACTTTGTTCATCCCCAATATAGTGTCTAATTGCGCTCTCTTTTTTAATCAGTCGAGACGAAATGGAGATAATCAGTGCCACACTGGCGACGATAAAAATTAGAATATAAAAAATAAGCTGTCTAGAACTTAAAAGTGAATAAAAAACCTCCATTACTTCACCCCATTCATCAAAGACCAGACGATGGAGATGCCAATAAATTCACTGCCCATCACGTAGTAAAGTATTGGCTTTCCTGCAGGGTCAAACATCACAAATTCGTAGTTCTCTGGGCTTAAAAATTTAAGCATAATTATGAATATGAATGGCAGAGAAGCCACAATTTTTGCCGACATCCTTGCCTCTGATGTCAGTGCATATTTCTTTTTTTCAATTGAGCGTGCATCAAACATCAAACGGTTCAATCGTCCCATCACATCTTTTAGCTGACCACCACGTCGAATGTTGGCGGTTAAGGTGATGACAAAAAAGTGAAATGACGGATAGGGGAAACGATCACACGACTTTCTAAACACCATTTCAGCACTTTCGCCTACCTGTAAACGGCTGCCCATCTTTTTAAATTCTTTCCCAACCTCACCCTCTAACGAGTTGCCCACGTAGATAATCGCATGCATTAAACTCTCTCCAGCGGAGACCGCACTGGTCAAAATATTAAGTGCATCGGGAAAGGACTCTTCAAATCGAGTTTTTTCTCGTTTATTTAACCACTTAATCCCAAATACGATTGCTAATACCAGTGTGACCGGTAACGTATAAATTGCAGGTGCTCTTAAAAACTGCAGATTAAGAAATTGCCCCAAAATCGTAGATACTAATAAAAAAAAGAGTATTTTCAAAAACGCAAAATTGCCAACTTGTCGCTGAATTTTAGCCCAAAACTTTAAGGCTCTTTTTTTGATACTCTGCTGCTTAAAGTAACTTAAATCGATAGCTTGACGGTCGGTTTGCATAGAGTCGACAAACTGAGTTTGATTCATCACCTCCATATAATCGATGCGTTTTGGCTTTCTAAACCAGATAAAAAGCAACGCACAGATACCAATCCCAAGCAGCAGAGTCAACATTAATTAATCCCACTAAAAGCAGTATTAAGCTGCTCTTCAAGACCAAAGAACCGTGCTTTTTCAACCAAAATAGAGCGCTGCATCAAACCTGCGGTGACAAAGTTACCCTTCACTTTACCGTCACTGCCTTGCGGCTCAGGTTTAAAACGAAATATCTCTTCCAGAACCACATTATTGCCTTCAAGCCCCACCACTTCAGTAATGCTCATCACTTTACGGCTGCCATCATGAAGGCGACTTATTTGGATCACTAAATCAACCGCACTGACAATAGAACGACGGATCGCTTCCAACGGTAAACTGCTGGTGGCCATCATGACCATGGATTCCACCCTTGCAATTGCATCTCTTGGCGTATTGGCGTGCAGCGTTGACATTGAGCCATCGTGTCCAGTGTTCATCGCTTGCAACATTTCAAATGCTTCAGCGCCACGACACTCACCCACAATAATTCGATCGGGTCGCATACGCAGGGAGTTAATCACCAGCTGCCGTTGATCAATACTGCCGTTGCCTTCAATTCCCGCCATACGAGTCTCAAGCCTAACCACATGGGGCTGAAGCAGACGTAGTTCAGCCGCATCCTCAATGGTCAAAACACGTTCGTTATGAGAGATGTACTGTGACAGAGCATTAAGCATGGTGGTTTTACCAGAACCAGTACCACCTGAGATCAAGATATTCAATCGGCAGTGCGCGGCAATCATCATCACTTGTGACATCTCAAGACTCATCGCACCGAATTCCACCAATTGAGGGAAATCGATACTCTGTTTTTTAAACTTACGAATAGAAACTGTTGTACCATCAATGGCAACAGGTGGGATGACAATATTAACACGGCTACCATCAGCTAAACGCGCATCGCAGGTTGGTTGTGAGTCATCAACTCGGCGACCTACACGTGAAGCGATACGTTTTGCTATGTCTAACAACTGTTTTTCATCAATAAAGTTAACTTCGACCCGCTCCACCAAACCATTGCGTTCAATAAACACTTTTTCATGTCCATTGATCATGATGTCAGAGATGGTATCGTCATCCATTAAATTTTGTAGCGGCCCCAAACCTTGCAGCTCATTGACCAAATCTTCCACATAACTTCTTCTGACAATCGACGGCAGTGACACCTCTTCTTTTTCAACCAGTAGGTCAACGGCATTAGTCAACTGCTCAGAAAGCTTCTCTCTGCTTAACGTATTAACCGCCTCTGGCTCAAGAGCATCAAAAATTTGCCCACGAATACGAACGTACATCTCTTTTGTGCTGGCCATACTATCTCCTTAACCCCAAGCGACTAAGCAGCCCCTTAGATTTCATGTTCCCCTCTTCGCCTAACAGCAACGACGTTAACACTTTTATTGACGAGCTCATCGGTGATGAAGATTGATGCAATCTTTTTTTATCTAATAAGCTGGCATCTAAATTTGAATCAAGCGGGAAGATCACATCTATCGGTTGACCGATGTATTTCACCACCTCTTCTTGTGTCACGGTGGCAAATTTTTCAGCAATGGTGTAATTAAGGACAAACAACAATTTGGCTGAGCTCGCCTGCTTTTTTATCAGAGATTGCAATTTGGTCGCTTCTCGCAAGCTGGAGACCGTTGGGGAGAGAACAATCACTATGGTATCAAACGCTTTGGTTAAATAGTCGATATCATCCGCACTGTTGGCTGAACTGGAGTAGTCTTCAATAATAAAATGACAGCTAATGGCCAGCTCTTTGCTCAGTGCATTGTTGTACTCTTTGATATCACGCTCGCCCATATCATCTGACTCAAGCGCTAAAATTGATAGCATTGAGGTCACTTTTTTCATTAAGCTCTTTGCGTATACACCATCAATGTTGGTAATTGAATCAGATTTCATGACGGCTTTTTTCTTGAAATTACGCAGCCCCATCAAAATATCTAAATTCCCGCCGGAGTAGTTGTGATCCACTACCACGCACGAGCTGTTCTTTTTCTCGCACAATGAGTATGCAATTTGAGAAGCAATTGCAGTGGTGCCGACCCCACCTTTAGTCCCCCAGAATGCGACTTTTTTAGCCATTCTATTTTTGCTTAACCCTGCTTTTTTCAATCTGTTTTTTTCAACGGTTCGAATAAAATCAATCAACTCATCTTTGCTGACAGGCCAAAACAGATAGTAAAAGCCGAGCTCTTTTAGCGCACGAATAGTAGAAATAGAGTCTTCACTACCGATGATGATCACCGAAGCGCTATTAGGCAAAAGATGACTGATCCGCTCTGCATCTTTGATGATCTGTTCGCTATCATTCAGTTCCACCAATACTACTTCTAAGCTTGATTTTCTAACATGCTCATTAATCAACTCATCACTGTTACTTTTGATCACCGGCTCTTTAATGCCATCAAATCGATATGCTTCTAAAATGGCTTTTTGACACTCTTGACTCTGATAAAAAAGAACAGAGGTCACGGCTTCATCCGCGCTCTTTTTACCCTGACCTTTTTTTAAGATATCCACTAAATCCATCATGACTATCTCTCCCCTACGAATGGCTTCAATGCTCGCTCAGGGTTCACCATCGACTGCCATCGAGCCCCATTTGAGAAACAGCCTTCATCGGTACGCGAATAGTGGCCAATTTTTGTGTATTGGCAACGATCAACCAACGCACGATACTCGGTAATAGTAAACTGGAAATCGAAGCGCTGATCCATTTCGATGGGCTCAACGCTCAGGTGAATTTGATTGGTATCCACTCCTTTTCTTCTCAGGTCAAGAATCGTCTCTTTTACCAAGCTCTCACCCAAATCTGAGCGCCAAGTCATGCTCATTGGTTGAGTCGTAACTAATGCCCAGTACTGCTTAATGAACTGATTTAACTCTTCATCAGCACTGCTCATATGTAGAGGGTTAATTTTAAGGTTAAGGTTAAGGGTGTAGGTAATCGGGAAAAGATCAACATCACTGCCACTTCGCTCTGCCACATGTTCGGCGCAACCAGACAGCAATGAGAGGGTCAATAACAACATTACTTTCATGCTGCAATTACCAATATTGGTTATCATTTTTTAAACCCTCCTGTGGCTAAAATGGGTGAAATATACTTTGAAGAGGCTTTTTTATAACTGCTATCAATGGCGAAAAATCGCTGCAGTGTGGTGGTTTTCTCCATCAATGGCAGTTGTATTTGACCGCTATTTATCGGCTGAACCAAGTTCACGGTAGCCACAATAATCAACTCTGTTTTGGTTCGCTCGGTTCCGGTGTGGCGAAACAGCGCGCCCAATACAGGAATATCTCCCGCAAACGGAATTTTGCTGATGGTCTCTCGATCTTCTGTACTTAGTAGACCACCTAATACAAAACTTTGACCATCTCCGAGCTCAACTGTGGTTCTGGCTTTTCGAGTCTTAAGTGAAGGTAAGTTATAGGTTTGATTGGCGTATTGAGAGTCAATTGAACTCACTTCAGGGCTCAAGGATAAGCGAATTTTGTCATCGCTCAATACCTTTACCATGACATCTAAACGGATACCGAACTCTTTATAACTCACATTGGTACCGCCATCTAAAATGGTCACTACTGGCAGCTCACCTCCGACTAAAAAGCTGGCGGTTTCGCCGGAGATCACCGACAAGTTTGGCTCTGCTAATATTTGTCCCACGCTATCATCGCCGATGGCAGAGACCACCGAAATGATGTCACTGGCTGAATAACGGTTGGCTAAGTTGCGAACAAACACCCCAGGTGTCAGCGCAAAAATGTCTGAATATTTAATGCCGAACTCTTCTAAAAAAGTGTGTGATACTTCCGCAATTGACAGTTTCACATTGACCTGTTTAGTGGTGATCACTTCAATGTTATTCACCAAACCTTCAAAGGTCTTTTTAGTCATAAAATCGATGACCATGAGCTCGCCATCATTATTTTTCCAACCCAATTTTTGTTCGGTATATTTCTTACCCATCAAGGTCCCAACCACGTTATTGGCTGAATCTTTTATCTTTTCTGTGGCCACATTTCCACTCAATACCACTTGATCACCGACGTTATACACCGTGATATCGCTGCTTGGGAACTCTAGATCGACCTTTTGCTGAATCTCGTGCAGGCTGCGATTAATGAAAATATTTTTATTCGACAGCGTCGCACCGTCTTCGCCGAATATAATTAACGTAGTCACACCAACAGAGCGGCCAAACACCACTACTTTATTTTGTTCAATCACCTGATAATCGGCAACATCAGGTGAAGAGATAAACACGGATGAGATGTCTTTATTTACGACTATAGTTCTGGCTTCGCCAACGGAAAAGCTCAAGTGTGCTTGTGCCAAACATGCCGGTGATAAGAGAACAAGCCATAAAAGACTAAGAATTGAATACCCATTCATAACAACATTCCTACTTAATGATTACGGTATCAGCGCGATATTCCGTTATCGCTTTAAAATCGGCCAATACATCCCCTGAGTTAGCCTCTAATTCGTTTCCTAGGTACTTACCCACCGATTTGTGGATTTCTAACTCTGCAATTCTTTTGGCGATGGTTAAAATAGCCACCTGTTTTCGAGTTAGCTCCAATACCAAGGTCACTTTATTTGAGGTCATGTTTTGGCGGGCATTTTCTATGCTTTGTACATCAATTTTTAACACTCTGGCTCCCATCAATATCGGCGATACTGATAGGCCTTTATAGGATGAGACGCGCTCTTCGTTGGCTAGAATCTGTTTAGTAGAAGAGAGAGCTAACACATCAACCACAGAGCCATATGAGATAAAACCGCCAATGATAGAGCTTTGATTCACCTCAATAACAAATGGCACTCTATTTTCAGCAATGACCAGCTCAATATAACCATCTTCATCAGGTCGAGTTAGTAAATCCTGAGTCACCACCGCACCTTTGGCTATATGATTATTCCATACCGCGTCTTTGATGATATCGAATGTGACGTCATGGCTAATACCGAGACTGAACGCCTCTTTTTCAGCAATGATTTTGATTTGTAGATCTGCTCGTAGTAATTTTCCACCAACGGGTAAATCACGTTTAGCAAACCACACTTTATAACTGTTTTCTGGTGCTTGAGTAGGTTGAATACTTTGTGCGATCTCTTTAGGTAACAACAGACCTGATAAGCTATACAGACTCATTAAAACGGCAATAAGGGCTGTTGAAATAATTATTTTTGATCGCATATTGAACTCCTACAGCGACGCGGCGATTCCAAATAAGCTACCAATACAGATGGCAACACCGTAAGGAATCCCTTTTATTATGCTTCTATTGTGACGATTGATACCTTGGTACATTAGACAAAAAACGGCGAGTACACCTCCACTCAATAATATGATATGCAGACTGGACAACAGGTGATCTGAAGAGATCGCCAGTGAAAATGCGGCAAACAGCTTTACATCTCCAGCGGCAATCCATTTCAATTTAAACAGTACAAATCCAATAACAAAAATAGGCAGTAGATGTTGATAGAATTTGTTGTTGTCGTTAGCAAATAGGAGTATCACACTAATTACCGCGACTGAGATAACAGTGAGATTAGATATAATTCGGTATCTAACATCACTGTATGAAATGTAAAGTGACAAAATTATTAACATAATAAAAGAGACAATTTTTACATTTCCTACTTCCATTATTGATTAAGTACCTGAAGCAGTAATTGCAGCAGTAATACGACCCATAGCTGTCGTAAGAGTAGTTCCTAGGTCACTATTAAATGCTGCTAATACAACCGCTGAAATAGCAACACCGATGATGGCGTACTCAATGGCTGTAACACCACGTTGGTCGTTTTTAAAATCCATTAAGGCTAACTTTGCTTGAATGGCTAAATTGGTCATCATAATCATGTATCCTTTCTTGAGTGAAATTCGATTGTTTAACAAACGCTGTTGTTAATGAAAACGATAGTAACCTGAGCAAAAAAATACGCAAATGCCTCACTTATGAGACTATATAATGATTTATATTTTTTTTCTTGACTTTTAACATGAACGAACTAACAGCGCTTTGCGCTGATATTTATATTATTTAATATTATTTTTTTGGTGGGAAAAAACGGATTTCACAACGTGATATCAATTTTTGAATCTGTGCCGCAGTTTTCTCTTAATAGTTAATAATTATCATTTGTCTGAACATTATGGAAATTGATAAGTTATTTATATATCTAGAGAAATTTAATTATTGATGACTATTTAGTATTAATGCTTTTAATTCACTTAATGTAAACTCATCATCAAATCTCTAATTTTGACTGTATAAATTCTTTTTGTTTTTTGATTTTTTTTGGGAGCGGGATCGAGATCCTTTGTATACGATTGATTAAAATTTGTTCTATTCGTCTATGTACTCACATATGAACCGGTGCGCTTATAGACCGAAAAGTAACTTTTCTCTAGTTACCGCTGTTTTCTTACTTTTAATACTGACACCACGGACAATGATAGTCTTATTAACAATCAAAAAACGGCTATCTTATTGAATAATAATTATAATCCATCAATCAATACGAAAACAGCGACCAGCAGATTCACAAGCGCACCTTTGTTCTGTAATATACAGGCAAATCAATTTATGCCCCTTATCAAATAAATATTACCAGTGGTTTATTTCAATCACTTACCGCAGGGCATAGCAAAACCACTCCAAGGAGTAACAATGAAAACCATTGCTACAGGCCCAATATTAGAACCTACAGAAGGCTCACCTCACATTAATCATGTCAGAACACAAATTTTCACCGCACTCACTCTATTTTTACTTTCATATCGATATTAGGCATCTACCAATACAGCGAGTAAATGACGAACCACATTCAATTTGAAGAAATAGAGGAAACATCGTGAATACAAAATTATTAGGCAGTTCATTCATCATTGCAGGCACAGCACTCGGCGCGGGAATGCTTGCAATTCCTATGGTATTAGCACAATTTGGTTTGGTATCTGGAACACTATTAATGCTATTGATTTGGCTAGGTACAACCTATGCTGCATTATTATTACTCGAATCCAGTATAAAAGCCGGTGGCGGTTTCAGTATGAACACCATCGCCAAGCAGACATTAGGGAAAAGTGGCCAACTGGTAACAAACGGTTTGTTGTATGCTCTGCTTATCTGTCTCCTTATGGCTTATATCATTGGCGCAGGTGATTTGCTTCATAAGTTAATCACTTCATTCAATGTTCCAATCAGCATGACCCAAAGCCAGGTGTTATTTACGCTTGCTGCAGGGTTAATTGTTGCTGCTGGCACCAGTACCATTGATAAAATCAACCGAGCTATGTTCAGCGTCATGATCGTACTGCTTGCTTTCTCACTGGTTTATATGGCACCAAGCATCTCATTTGATAACCTACAACAAATTACCAATAGCAATCGTTCTGACTTAATTAAAACCAGTTCTATTTTGTTTACAAGCTTTGGATTTATGGTCGTCATCCCTTCACTGGTTAACTATAACGATGGTGCCAACCATAAACAGTTGCGCAATATGGTCATCGTTGGTTCGCTTATCCCTCTATTTTGCTACTTGATTTGGTTATATGTTGTGGTTGGCAATTTAAATACTGACCAACTGTCTCAGTTCACCAATGTCTCTGACCTATTAGCGGTATTATCGGCAAAATATGGACATATCAGCTCTGTACTCTCCATCTTTACCGGGTTAGCACTGCTGACTTCATTTTTAGGAGTGGCAATGGCGCTATTTGATCAAAACTTGGACACGTTCAAACAAAACCGTGTTGTCACCTACTGCATCAGTTTCGTGCTACCACTACTTGGCGCTCTATTTGCTGCAAACCACTTCCTAGCAGCGCTAAATTACGCTGGATTTATCTTGGTATTCTTGGCCATTTTTATTCCACTTGCGATGACGATAAAGGTTCGCGGTAATCAAAACACACTCTCAAATGATGAAGCACAAGGTACTGAGGTTGCTTATCAAGCAGAAGGGGGGGTTCTGGCACTCATTCTAACGTTTGCATTTGGTTGTTTCTTATTGTCCGCTCAAATTTCTTAGTTTTTCGTTCATTACAAAAGCCTGATTTTTCCAGGCTTTTGTTTATTTAATTAATTTTGTTTATATTATCCATTTATAAATGACAAATTAAAATGATAGATTCCTCTCTCTATTTTGCTTATATATTACTCACTTGCTCATAAACTGTTAGAGTATCCATTTAAATATAATATATGACTAATAAATTTAATTTAAGATCACAAACATTAAAATTAATGATACTTTTAATATATCAGTACTATTAATCTATTACGAAAATAATTATGACTGCATTGGTATAAAAATGAGCTGGATAAGAACCATAAGTTACGAAAAAGCAACTGGCTCATTGCGAAAAATATATGAGCGAATCAAAGGTGAAAACAACCATATTGATAGTGTGATGAAAGTACACAGCTTACGTCCACACACCATGGAAGCGCACATCACTATCTACAACCAGATTTTAAACCACCCAATGAATACTATTCCGGCTTGGTTTTTAGAATCTATTGGTGTGTATGTTAGCTATTTAAATGGTTGTGAATACTGCTTTGAGCATCACTACAATGGCATGAGAAAATTGCTTATTAATATAAAAGGCAGTGAGGTTTACGCTTTAAAAATACGCTCTGCATTAATGAACCACAATTATGATTCCATTTTTCAAAAGAAAGAAGCAGCAGCTTTCGACTACGTATTAAAGTTAACTAAAACTCCGCACTATATAAATGAAAAAGACATTGCGACATTAAGAGATAACGGCTGGAATGATGGCGAAATTTTAGAACTCAATCAAGTGATCTCTTATTTTTCGTATGCCAATAGAACCGTTAGAGGTTTGGGTGTGAGGCAGTCAACTCGTTAAACATTTGATGAAATTTAAGTTTGTTACCTTTCTTTATATGCTTAACTTCAGTCCACGGCAGCTCAATAAGCAAATCAAGTAACTCAGTTGTCACCGCTTTATGTTCAAACAGCTTCTTATCATTTTTTATTGGCCGTTTTTCTATTTCCATTGATAATCTCTCTGCAGCTAAACGAGAAAGTATGCCGAAGCATCAGACTTTAATAACTGTAGCACTAGAATCAAATTTGAAACAACTGTATCAATCAATTAATCCGCGAATATGTGAATCAAAACAAAAGTTGGTAACTAATCGTGCATTAAACCGTCACCGTCCCTCCTTTTTTCCTGAACAGTTTCAGTTGTGTCATCACAACGCCAACAATAACCATGAGGCCGCCGACAAAGTGATAACTATGGACCTCTTCACCAAGGATTAATGCCGCTAAAGACACCGCAAACACAGGCATCAAATTCATAAACATGGCGCTATTATCCGCTCCAATCCGATCAATCGCTTTTATCCAGCACCAAGGGGCAATAATCGACGCAGCAATTGATGCATAGGCCACCACTGAAAAAGCACTTTCAGAAATAGCGTAACTGTCACTGGTCAACAACAACGGGAAAAGGAAAATAACGGCAAATGAGACTTGCATATAGATCAACTGCCAGTTAGTTAAAGGGATTGACCAACGTTTAATCAACACGCCATACAGAGCATAAACCACCGCAGCCACCAGCATGATACCGTCACCTTGATTGATTGTACTGTGTAAAAAAAACAGCACATCTCCATGTCCCAACATGAAGCAGAGTCCAATTAAGGCAACACTGGCTCCAACCAAACTCATCTTTGACAATCTCTTGCCCAGCAGTGGTACGCTTAAAAACAGACTGATTAATGGTACTAAGGAAGTGATCAAAGCTAAATTTGACGCTGATGTGGTTACCGCCGCAAAATAACCGAGAGACTGGTGTAATCCCATCCCGAGAGAAGCTAAAACAGCAAGCTTACCTAGGTGTGGCTTAATGACCTTTCGATGTTTCAGTACAGATCGCAAACAGAAAGGAGTCAAAATTAAGAATGCGATAAACCAGCGATAAAAACTCATCGCACTCGGTTCAATCACAGAGACTGACATCTTATTGACGATGGCATTTCCGCCCCATATCAATACACTAATTAATGGTAATAGATAAATCATTTACATCCAAAAATAACGCTACAGTTTGGCGCATTTATATCACAATTTGATCTCTGTGCTACTGACTAATTAATCTTTCGATGGTCTTTTTGTATTTATCAACACTTTGACCACCAGAAATCAAAAATCGATTATTGAAAATCATGGCTGGCACCGTATCAATGCCTTGGTTGGTTATGCCATTTTGTTCGGTTCTGATCGTTGATATATACCGTCCCTCTTCAAGCATTTGGTTCGCTTCAGTCGTATCCAGACCTAACTCATTAACGATATTTAACAGTACCTTACGGTTTGAAACATCCTGTCTGTTTGCAAAGTAGGCATCAAACAGCGCAATACTCATCTCAGTTTGTTTGTTAACTTCACCCGCCCAAGCAATTAACTGATGCGCATCCAACGTGTTCAATGTTTTCATCTCATCAAAAAAATCAAACTCAAAACCAAGTTCAGCGCCTAGCTGGGTCCAATTGTCCTTCATCGAATTCACATCAGCTTTACTCATTCCGTATTTACTCATAAGGTACTCTTGACGATTAACTCCTTGAACTGACATTTGAGGGTTAAGCTGAAAGGGATACCATGTAACATCAAATTTCACCTCAGCAGTGAATTGCTCTGCAGCTTGCATAAAGCGGCGATAACCAATCACACACCATGGACAAACGACATCTGAAATAATGATGACTTTTATTGTAGCTGGTACTGACTCTTTCCTTTTAAACATGCTACCTCCATATTTAGATACTATTATATAGACCTTTATTTTAGACTTTTCTTTCAAATGAAAGTAACTGATAACGGTTGCTATAGCCCAATTGAGCATTTGTATACTGATTTTTGGCTATTACAAGATTCTTTGATTAAAAACAAAACACATCCAAGAAAAATTCACTATTATCTCAGGCTGTTTTTCATTCACACAACCCTCATAAATGTGACGCTAACAGCTCAGTATCAGATGCATCACTAACCGCTATCATCTCTTACTCTCTTCACTGACCACCGTTTTTGAAGTCTAAAACCCAACCGCAGCAGTGCTTTGCCACTATTGCTGATCACAACTGTCTGAACAATTCTATGTATGAATGTTCTCTTAACATTGATCATGTATATACAGACAAGTTTCATTTTTCACGTTATTCCCGTCTTTTGAAGTCTAGACAGGTCAACCAAGAGGTAATATGAATACTATTTATTCAATTGGTGAACTCGAATCATTTCTTATCGCATTTGCAGTCCTATTTTTAGGCCACATTGTCAATACAAGAGTTCCGGCTCTGCAACGTTTTAATATCCCTGAGCCCATCGTGGGCGGACTGTTGGTCGCAATTGTTATTACTCTGCTGCACTTTCAAGGCATCTCGTTAGAGTTCTCTCTGCCTATGCAAAGCACTCTCATGTTAATGTTCTTTAGCACCGTAGGCCTTGCCGCTAGTTATACTCAGCTAATGAAAGGGGGGGCAAAGGTGTTTCTATTCTTAGGCGTCGCGTCACTCTACATCATTATGCAAAATGGCCTAGGGGTGACGTTAGCTTCTCTGCTTGGTTTAGATCCTATTCTTGGTTTGATTGCAGGCTCTATTACGCTTTCTGGCGGCCATGGTACCGGAGCTGCTTGGTCACAAACCTTCTATGATATGTATGGCATCTCGACACTTGAATTGGCCATGGCTGCGGCGACCTTTGGTTTAGTGATGGGCGGGATCATTGGTGGGCCAATTGCCCAACGATTGATCAGAAAAAACGACCTTGAATCAGAATATGGTATAGGGACCAACCACCATGAACAGTTTCCTGAATTGGTGACCTATAACGAACTTGAAGAGGATAAGATCACTGGCAAGAAAATCATTGAAACACTCTTCATCTTACTGATGTGTGTTGTCGGTGCCGGTTATCTGCAAAAAGCAGTGGCAACACTGGACATCAGTTGGCTGCAAATTCCAAACTTTGTCTATGCACTCTTTTTAGGGGTCATTTTTACCAATGTCACTGAAGTCAGCAAAACCTATAAAATTAACAGTGAAGCGATTGATATTTTAGGAACGGTGGCACTTTCGCTGTTTCTAGCCATGGCTCTGATGAACCTAAAACTGTGGAACATATTTGATCTTGCATTACCCCTATTAGCTATTTTGCTGGCTCAAACCGTGATGTTAGCCACCTTCTCCTATTTTATTACTTTCCGGATAATGGGGTCGACCTACGACGCTGCCATTATTGCAGGTGGGCATTGTGGTTTCGGTTTAGGGGCAACACCAACGGCCGTGATGAACATGGGTTCTTTGGTTTCACGCTACGGTCCATCACCACAAGCGTTTATGGTCGTGCCCATTGTCGGTGCATTCTTTATCGACATCGTTAATTTAATTGTATTACAAGGTTACATCAGCATTATTGGCTAACTGATCATCGTCACTTCAAGCTAAGCTCTTTTGCATATGCAGAAGAGCTTTTTTATTTTCATTCGATTACACTGAATTAATTATAATAATTTAAAGTGTTTTTATGGCTGATAATAAACGTGTATTGATCCTTTTTGCCCATCCTTCTCAAGAGCGCTCTGAAGTTAATACCCCCCTTTTCGAACGAGCAAAACAGTTAGAGCACATCACTGCTGTCGATCTCTACCATGAGTACCCAACGCTACGAATCAATGTGGACAAAGAGCAACAGCAGTTAAAAGATCATGACGTCATTATTTTTCTATTCCCTCTCTATTGGTACTCCACCCCAGCCATATTAAAAGAGTGGCAAGATTTGGTGCTGGAGTATGGTTTTGCTTATGGAACTGGCGGCGACGCACTACATGGCAAAACTTTCATGTGTGCACTCACCGCAGGGGGTAAAGAGTCAGGCTATTGCTCGCAAGGTTACAATCACTTTTCTATCAAAGAGCTGCTACAACCGTTAGAGCAAACCGCCTCATTAACCGGAATGAAATACCTTGCCCCTTTTACGCTGTTTAGTGCTAGAACCGCGGTTGAAGAGCATCGTTTACAGACTCATTTAGATCAATGGGAGAGACTGTTAAAAGGCTTGGTTAATAATCATGTCGATTTAGAGAAAGCGGCTTTACTGCCTAAACTGAGCAGGGATTTTGACTCCATCTTTATTCACCAAGGGGAAAAAGCCTAATGACTGCTTATTTCATCCAAGCCTTTATCTATCTATTTGCCGCAGTTATTGCCGTACCATTAGCAAAACGGGCAGGTTTAGGATCAGTGTTAGGTTACCTAATCGCTGGCGTGGTGATTGGACCGGTTATTGGGCTTGTTGGAGAAGAAGCCAATAGCATCCAACACTTTGCTGAATTTGGCGTCGTTATGATGTTATTTCTTGTTGGCTTAGAGCTCGAACCCAAAATGCTGTGGAACATGAGAAACAAGCTCATTGGGTTAGGCGGATTGCAACTGGGTTTAACAACCGGTGCGGTAATGCTAATCGCGATGTTATTTGAATTCTCATGGTCCGTTTCATTAACCATCGGTTTGGTTTTTGCACTCTCATCCACTGCAATTGTGCTGCAAACCTTCAACGAAAAAGGGTTATCAAAATCCGAAGGTGGTCAATCCGCATTTTCAGTACTGCTGTTTCAAGATATTGCCGTTATCCCGATGCTGGCACTGATCCCACTGTTAGCCTTACCTGAATTGGTAGAGCAAGCTCAAAACCTGACTTCGGTTGCGGCGGAACAGCACCCTGAACTCAGCTTGGTTGCAGGACTCCCTAGCTGGGCCTATGCGCTTGTTGTTATCGCGTCCATAATCAGTGTGGTCGTGGGTGGTCACTACCTCAGTCGTCCTCTATTTAGTTTTATCGCCAAGTCTGGGCTTCGTGAGATCTTTACTGCATCCGCTTTAATGTTAGTGATTGGTATTGCCGCGTTAATGAGTCTGGTTGGGCTCTCCCCTGCCCTTGGTACCTTTTTAGCAGGCGTTGTATTGGCCAACAGCGAATTTAGACATGAACTTGAGTCGAATATTGAACCATTCAAAGGCCTCCTTTTAGGGCTATTTTTTATCACTGTCGGCGCTGGCATTGATTTTTCAATACTGTTCAGTGATTTTGGCTTTATTATTTCAGCAACACTCGCTCTCATGCTGTTAAAAGCACTTGTGCTGTACTTATTAAGTTTTATTTTTAACATCAAAGGCAGTGCTCGGTGGCTGTTTGCACTAAGCTTGGCGCAAGCAGGTGAATTTGGGTTTGTACTGCTTAGTTTCACCGTGCAAAACCACGTGATCCCTTCAGATTTAGCGCAAACATTATCTTTAGTCGTTGCACTGTCTATGTTCTTAACACCAGCCCTGTTTATTTTATTCGATAAAGTCATTCTTCCCCGTTTTGAACAGACTGAGAATGAACAACAAGCCGACAAAATCGAAGAACAAGGCTCAGTAATCATTGCAGGCGTTGGTCGTTTTGGTCAAATCGTCAACCGTATGCTGGTCACGAATGGCGTGAAGACAGTGGTACTGGATCACTCCATCACTCAGATTGAGCTATTACGTAGGATCAACACCAAAAGCTACTTTGGCGATGCAACCAATCACCAACTCATCCATACTGCCGGTATTGAAGAGGCATCATTGTTTATTGTCGCCATCGATGACCATCCTCGAGCAGTTGAGCTGGTTAGTTATCTAAAACGCAGTTACCCTAAACTCACTGTATTGGCTCGTGCGTTTGATAGAGGCCACTCATACCTACTGAGAAGCGCGGGTGCTGACATCATAGTGAGTGAAACCTACCACTCGGCACTTGAATTGGGCCGTGAAGCCCTTGTTGGGTTAGGTATGCATAAATTCAAAGCTGAACAACAAAAGGCCATATTTGATGAAATCGAACTAGCCCATAAAGATGAGCTCTATCATTTATGGAGTAAGGGGTCTGAAGATGATAAATTTACTACTCATTTTCGCGATCTGTTCATGGAACTGGAGAATGTTTTAGGCAGTGAAATGAAATCAGATAGAAGTGACAGTCATAGTCTTTCGGAGCGAGGATGGACACCACCACCAAAAGGGTACGCCGACCATTTTGAGCAAGAGTCACTAGAACCTAAAGCAGAAGATAAGTAGTATTAACCGTATTGGAACAGAGCGTTACGAAAAGGATCAACAATGAGCACATTTATTACCCGCTGCCCATCATGCAAAACCAAGAATCGCCTACCCAACGAAAAGGTGTCCGAGTCCGCTACCTGCGGTAAATGCCAGTCGGAACTGTTCGATGGTCAACCCGTCGAGGGCACCTCCGAGAATATGGCTGCACTGTTGAACAGCAGCCAGCCTATTGTTATCGATTTTTGGGCTCCATGGTGCAATCCATGTGTTGGATTTGCTCCGGTATTCTCTGATGTTGCTAAAGAGCGTCATGGCAACGTTCGATTTATCAAAATCGACACTGAAGCACAACAACAACTTGGATCTGAGTATCAAATTCGAAGCATACCTACCGTGATGGTATTTAAAAATGGCCAACGAGTTGACATGATCAACGGCGCACTTCCAAAGGGACAATTTGATCAGTGGCTAAATCAAGCGCTGTTAAAATAGGACGTAATAACCGATGCATATTACCGAACAACTCGCCTCGTTATGGCCTGGCACATCAGAAAATACTTCATTGCAATCTCAGTTACACTGGTTGAATCAGCACCATGAATTTTTCCGCTTCAGTATTGCTAATGAAAACACTCCAGATGAAAGCTTTGAAATGTGGTTTGCCTCCTCCTTTGACCAGACACTGGATAAGTTTGGTACCATCATGGAAGCAAGGCCTGCTTTGGCTGCCTCATTATGGCAAAAATCACTAAATGCACATCTGTTTACTGGCCTAACCGCACTGCGTTTGAAATTTAACCGAGTACCACAACTCACCGTCAGTAACAGCCGTATCTCTACCGATATGAGCCAAAAAGTTAAACAGATCAGCACCGATGCGTCGACGCCTTTTTACTGCTTATCCAGTGACCCATTAGCTGAAGATTCCATCTCAATAGTGGTTGCAGATCAACATGAGTTAGACAAAAAATTTGCTGATGTGATCCGTCACTTTGGCATTCGTTTTGAGCCTCTCTTTCGCGGGCACAAAGTGAACAGCAAGCTATTTTGGGGAAACTTGAGTTTTGCTATTACCTTGACTTTCATGCGCTTAACCGAAAAGGGAATAACCATTGAAACCGCAAATGCCATCAAAGCCTCAGCTCAACAATGGTATCAACAGCTGTTACCCGAAACCGCAGAGCTGAATGTTATCGAGCAGGTCGATAATAAAAAGCGCTCTATTCTCTATGTTCGAAGAGATACCTGCTGTTTGAAATATAAGCTGGAAGGGAAAGGAAATTGCGGTACCTGTGGATTAGTTGACAAACAGCAACAAGATGAAATTTACATCAATAAAATTCCTCAATAGCGTTTCAGCAAATAACCAACAAAAAGGGCTTAGTCAAATGACCAAGCCCTATTCAATGATTCTTTAAGATAATAACTCTAGCTGCTGCAAAACAGTGCGAATACGCTGTTTATTCTCATCGCTGATTGGCAACATTGGCAGTCGAACCTCTTCACTGCCGATGCCGAGTAGAGAGAGTGCGTATTTTGCGCCAGATGGGTTTGGCTCAGTGAAAATGGCCTGATGAAGTGGCACTAACTTTTCATGTATTGCCAACGCCTTTTGATAATCACCAGCTCGGCAAGCCTGATGCATCTCTGCACACAATTTAGGTGCCACGTTCGCAGTGACCGAAATCCCACCATTTCCTCCCATCGCATAATACGCTAAGGTGGTCATATCTTCGCCAGAGAAGTAACTGAACTCTTTGTTGATCAACTCTCTCTCATAACTGATTCGTGCCAAATCTAAAGAGACATCTTTTACCCCTACCACTCTTGGTAACTCGGACAGTCGTGCCATCGTTTGTGGCGCAATATCGACCGCGGTTCTTAGTGGGATATTATAAATAATGATCGGAAGATTAGTTTCATCATGTACATACTTAAAGTGCTGGTACATCCCTTCTTGAGAAGGTCTGCTGTAATATCCAGCGACACATAACAGGCCATCAGCGCCAGCTTTTTCAGCTTCTTGTGCATATTTAAGTGCTTCAACAGGGTTATTAGAACCCGCGCCTGCAATAACAGGGACACGTCCTGCTGCCTCTTCGACGACAATTTGAATAGCTCGAATGTGCTCCGCTTCCGTTGCAGTCGCAGACTCTCCTGTCGTTCCCATTGGAACTAAACCCTCTGTGCCTTGTTCTATTTGCCAATTCACCAGTTTACGTAGTGCATTTTCATCCACTGAACCGTTTTCAAATGGTGTAACAAGCGCCACATATGATCCTGAAAACATCTCTTTCTCCCTTTAATAAAAAAACCCGGCAACGCTAAGCGGCCGGGTTTTGAAATGCATACTGATAATTATCGACACACACAACCTAAGCCACCCAGAGAAAACCCTGTTTACTCTCTTTATGCTCTGGTTTTCGTTGTGGTGCATACATCATCAATCTAACCTGATAATTATTCATGAAGAAAATATAACATGATTATAAAAACATGAAAGCGATAAATGATAGAAACTGCATTTATCAAATACTCTTCGCCATATTAATACCCGTCACCGAAAAACCAATCTCTTCATACAAGGCTAATGCACGTTTATTATCATAAGCGACCCTGAGTTTAATCTGTTTTAGCCCACTCTCTAACATACGCTGTTCAAGTTTGACCATAGCCGCTCGTCCATAACCTAAGCTGCGAAATTGATCGAAAATGTAGAAGTCATTAATGAACACAGATTGCTCGGCACTGTTCTCCGAATACCACAAATAACCAACATGTTTGCTATCGTAAATATCTGAGGTCTCAATGCAGAGCAGGTGGACGCTTTGCGGTATTTCATCCTCAGGGAAGCTCTGCAACAGTGATTGCTTAGCCTGTAACAGAGAGTTCTCTAATGTGTGACCATAATTATTGGCAATTTCATTGGCATAATCGTTAATAAAATAGTCACAAAATCCAGAAAACTCATCACTGCGTATTGCCCTTAAAATTATCATCACTACACCTTACTCATCAGATGGGTACACGACACCCGTTAATCGACGGACCTCGGTAATAACTTTAGCAGTCAGCAGTGAACGCTCCACTGAACCTTCATCTCTTTTTCCTGCGCGGATCTGCTTTGCAAAAAATTCGGCTTCATACTGCATACTATTTTTTACAGAATCTACGGTTAACTCTTCCGGGTTACCACCTCGGGGATTCCAGTAGACGTTATAACACTGAGAAATATGATTGATGGTCAAACTGCCCTCTTCACCCTGGATCTCACTTGGAAGGCTCGAATCGGACACCTTAGAGTGATTAATAACGGCATCAAACCCGTCATAAGAGAGGATCACACTCCCTTGTGCATCGACACCCGTATCCAGTAAATATGCCGAAGCTTGAATACGCAAAGGCTCTCCAAACAAAGCGATAGCAGAAGCAATACAGTAATAACCAATGTCCATTACTGAGCCGTTTGAAAACATTGGATTGAATGTATTTGGGTTTTCGCCATTGAGGTATTTTTGGTAACGAGAAGAGTACTGACAATAACTGATGGTCGCTTTACGTATCGCTCCTAATCGAGACAAGTTATCTTTAATGACCGCAAAATTAGGCAAATAGGGTGTTTTAAATGCTTCAAACAGTATCACACCACTCTCTTGAGCCACACGATACATCTCTTCTACTTCAGTAAGATTCGATCCTAATGGTTTCTCGCATATTACATGCTTACCCGCTTTAAGCAGCTGAATCGTTTGCTGATAGTGCAGCGAGTTGGGACTGGCAATATAAACGGCATCAATAACATCACTGTTAGCCAATAGAGCAAGATCATCAAAACAAGTCACTGATTCATACTGTTTTGCAAAATCCATGGCACGGTTTAACTGACGAGAATAGACCGCCGTAAGCAGTAACATTTTACTCTTGTGCGCCCCTTCAATGAAGCTTTCGGTGATCCAATTGGTACCAATAACAGCAAAGTTAATCATGACATGTCCTCTCTTAAAATAAAAAATGCCAGCATATTAGCCAGCACCTCTTTTAGTCATTATCAATTATTGCAGCAACTCATGATCTTCGGGTAGTAATCTGGTGATCCACAAAATCAATTTATGCTTCATATTTGGCCCATCTTCTTTGTCTACAGCCAATGGGGCAATTTGCTTATATTGAACCATTAAGCGGTAGACGACTTCGACTTTATTTTTTGAAGAAATTGAAGATTCTGATGCTCGATACCCTTGCTGAGTTGCAAACGCCAACCCTAATTTAAGTGCATGTTTGAGAAGTTTCGTATCGTTTTTATTCTTCATTTTCCATCCTTTGTTCTAAACGTGATGTTATCTTTAACATTAACACGATTTATCAAAGGCTAAGAGATTTTTTGTCTGGATGTATAAGCTAAACAGAGGGAGGGAAAGGCTTAACAATGGTGCGTTATTTGAACGCACCATTATTATTTAATCATTTAAGATTATTTTGTTGCTGATTTAATTTTAACGTTTGATTGGTGAAACCAAAAACGCTTTCTGCCTGTTGTTCGGGACATAAATATACCACTCATGTAAATTACAAGGGCAGCAATTCGACCAACCTAATGGATCGGACATACATCAATTTTATTTGATATTCGATCGTTGATCTTTTCACTGCATACGTTTTATCGCAAAGATTGCGAAAACTGAAAAATTGAATTATTAAGCACAGTAAAGAAGATACGGGAAACGCTAAGGACAAAAACAGTTACGAAGATGTGTTAGAGGTAGTTTCTATGATTCATTTCTTTTCATTAATAACTCTGTATTTCAGAGTGGGGAAGATAGTAACACTAAATTATACAAAGTACAGATAAAATTGCTTTTTTATACAAATAGAACAATATAATCAACAACCTTACCAAAATGAGAAATCAGGTGCATATAATTCACGACACGAGAGTTATATGCTTTTAACTGATATTCCACTGGATCGAAAGAATCGTAGAAGCAGCGTGCAAGTGCGTTACTTAATCTTGGTTAACATCTGCTCATCAAATTGATCTTCTGACAATAATAAATTGTTTGATGATATCTGCTGTTGCAGCTTTTCTATCTCATTCTCTGTAGATGTCAACGTAATGGTATTATTATCAAGTAAGTAAACTTGCTTCAAACTTTTGAAGTAAAAAAGCAATATAATTAAAGCATTAATATCTCCATATTCTGCCAATTGTTTCACTTTTTTTAGTTTTCTGTAGATCTTATTCTGCAGCTGTTTTAAGCGCCAAACATAATAAACATCCGCCATGAATGGTTTGGTTTTGAGGTTAATTAACGCACTCACACAAAGTACAACCGCCAAAACAACCCCCATTAAATTGAGATGAAAGTTTCCTGTTGATTCAGCCCCTTCAACAACTTCGGCCCCAAACATGGCGATTAAGAGTGTACCAAAGAGCAGTGAGAGTATTGATAAGCTAGCAACAAAAGCAATAATGACGATATTTATCCGTTTTCTATAGCCTGTTTTTTCAACGTCTTGCATCTTCATAGCACGGTTAACTCCTAATGGCTCATTTAAAACCATTCTAACTTACCCTGAGTAAGGAGGCGACTATTGAAATCAAAACTGGCATAGTTAAATGTCTTCGTTGCTCACTTGGAATGATCTTGCATTATGTCTGAAATACACAACTCACCATCTCAATTGTCAGAACTGCTCGTGTTGCAGAAAGACGCTTATAAACATCAACCTTATCCAAGCTTAGATTTACGTTTATCAACGCTTAAGCGACTAAAAGAGGTAATCATAGAGTTCCAAGTACCTTTAGTTGACGCGTTAAAGCAGGACTATGGCCACCGTTCATTTCATGACTCCATGATCTCAGACATCATGCCCTGCATAAACAATATCGCTTATACCATTAAGCACTTAAAAAAATGGATGAAACCAAGCCGCCGAAATGCGGGTATTTTGCTCATGCCTGCTCAATTGAGTGTCTATTATCAGCCAGTAGGTGTCATAGGAATCATTGTACCGTGGAACTTTCCAGTGATGCTTTCCATCGGCCCACTGATCACCGCATTAGCCGCTGGAAATCGTGCCATACTGAAGCTTTCAGAATTTACTCCCCATACTAACGCGGTATTAAAACAAATGCTCTCCTCAATATTTGATGAGACACAAGTTGCCACGGTAGAGGGAGACGCCAGTATTGCCGCAGAGTTTTCATCACTGGCTTTTGATCATATTCTGTTTACTGGTTCCACTACGGTTGGTAAGTTAGTCATGAAAGCCGCGGCGGAGAACCTAACTCCCGTCACCTTAGAACTTGGTGGCAAGTCACCTGTCATTATCGATAGTGAGATGCCACTTGATATTGCTGTTGAACGCTTAATTTACGGTAAATGTCTAAATGCAGGTCAGATATGTGTTGCCCCTGATTACATACTGATCCCCAAAGAGCGTATTGAGTCCTTTATAACGGCCTATCAAAAACGATTCTCTGCCATGTATGGTTCGGTTACCGATAATGCCGATTACAGCTCGGTCATTAATCAACGTCAATTTGACCGTTTGTCCACCCTACTTATCGATGCCGAAACCAAAGGCGCCACGCTTATCTCAGCCAACAACGAAAAATATGATGTTACAACCCGTAAAATACCCACTCAATTGGTCACCGATGTCGACGATACGATGTTATTGATGCAGGATGAAATTTTTGGTCCCATTTTACCTATCGTCACTTATGACACACTAGAAAATGCGATTGACTATGTAAATCAGCGTCCACGCCCTCTTGCTTTATACATCATGAGTTTTGATAAACAGCTACAACAACAAATCATACAGACAACTCACTCTGGCGGAGTCTGTATTAATGACACCGTCATGCATGTTGCCGCAGATGATGCTCCATTTGGCGGTATTGGCCATTCTGGAATGGGCCACTATCACGGCAAAGAGGGCTTTTTAACACTTAGTCATGCCAAAACAGTGTTAAAACGGGGGAAAATAAATCCGGGGAAAATTGTGCACCCTCCTTATCGTTTTTACCATAAATGGTTTCTCCGCTTTTTTGTTCGATAATAATCAAATACCTACTATTCCATGTGCGCATATATTTTGTTACGCAAACCCGAAGCTGCGCACACTTTTCAGCAAGTAATGGTGGGCTAATATCGCTCTGAGCCATTGAAATAGAAAATATTTTACGAATCAAGCGACCTTGATTTTATAAAAATAATCCTTGAATCTCTATTTATGCAGTTGTTGAGAGTGAGTTTATACACTATCTTTTTGATATAAAAAGTTTTTATTTAAGTAATAAATTCAATATATTATTGCTTAAATGAACATAATAGTAAGGGGATATTTATGGCTGTTAATAGAGCCCCAGTTCGTTGGCAAGATACCATTCAGCTTCGCTTTACTCTGGGCATGATGCTTTTTTTTATCACAATGATTATCACTATCATTCTGGTTATTCATCTCATTGCTAAAGAGATCTTAATTGAAAATAATCGCGATCTCATTCGAGAATCAGGCGATCATATCGTCACGGAATTATCTCGACAATTGAGTGTTGCAGAGACCCTCACTCGCTCATTGGCGCGGGTTGCAAAAAATCTCCCCAAAGATCCCGATATAATGAAAAACATCATTCCTGAGATGCTCAATTTAAGCGGTTATCAGAATTTTATCGCCGGCGGCGGTATTTGGCCTGAGCCAGGTCTTTACCAAGAAGGCGTCGAGCGTCGAAGCTTTTTTTGGGGTCGAGATAAAAAAGGGCATTTACAGTACTTTGATCAATACAACCACCCCGATGGAAATGGTTATCACCATGAAGAGTGGTACGTTCCGGCCAAATACAGTCGTCAAGGACAATGCGTGTGGTCAAAATCGTACACTGACCCCTACTCTTTTGAACCGATGTCTACTTGTACGGTTGCTATGTTTGAAGAGTTTACGTTTCTTGGTAATGCTACGTTAGACATCAAACTCAGTGGCCTTGACCGTTATCTAAAAAAAGCCAGCGCATCACTGGGTGGTTATGCATTCGCTGTGGATCGCAATAATACTTTTCTTTCATACCCTGATAAAAAAATGAGCAAGGTATTCATTCGAGGTGAAAACAACAGTCAAGTTGAAAGCTTCATTACCGCTGATGAATTCGCAATACGCAGTCCAGGATTTCAGCCATTTAATGACATTTTACAGACGATAAATCAAAATATTATTACGTTAACTTCTGAAAATGAAAAACAATTTGCCCAGAGGTTGGCTGATGAAAGTTATCAAATATCCCTCTCAGATGCTTCACTCATTGCTGCAAATATGTCTTCGCTACCTAATAGTACTGTGCTAGTTCCAAGTCAAATATCGCAGGTATCCTTTCAGAATGATTTGATTTTAAAGGAACCCGTATTAGTTTCCGTCTTCTTAATGCCAGAAACCTTGTGGAAGGTGATTATTGTCACCCCACAACGAATGGCAACCGATAGTGCTCAAGAGGTGATTAACCTGCTCATTTTTTCGCTCATTGCGATGATGTGCATTAGTGGTGGCATTGGATTTGTTTTTTTCCGCAGTCGCCTTATCAAACCTATGTACACTGTGGTATCACAGCTTCAACAACACCGGTCAAATAACTCAAACACAGAAAATAAACTGCTGGATGACAGTCGTCCGGATGAATTTGGCTTACTGGCCTTTCACTTTAATCAATCAACGATAGAAATAAACCAAAATAATCGCGATTTACAACGACAAATAAAAGAGAAGAAACAGGTAGAAAGGCAGTTACGATATCTCGCTCTGCATGACCCATTAACGGGTTTACCTAATCGATCGTTATTTCAAGATAGATTGCAGCAAGCAGTCAGTATGGCTAAACGAGGACAGCATAAGTTTGCGGTCTGTTTTATGGATCTCGATCACTTCAAAATCATTAATGATACCTTAGGCCATGAGATTGGTGACGAACTGCTCAAACGCGTTGCTCAGCGCATAACTCAAGTGGAAAGAGAGGTCGATACTGTCGCACGGTTAGGAGGTGACGAGTTTGCATTAATCATTAACAAGATTCAGAGTAACAGTGATGTTGTTAATATTTCCCAGCGTATTATGGAAAGCATCCACTTACCCATCATGATCGACAATAACAATATCCAAATCGGCACCAGCATCGGTATCACCATTTATCCTGATGATGCTCTCGACGCAAAAAAACTGTTACGCAATGCTGATATTGCCATGTACCAAGCCAAAGAAGATGGGCGAAATACCACTCGATTTTTCATTGGCGAGATGAATACGCTGCTGCAAAGTAGAAAACAAACTCTAATCGATTTGCAGTCCTCCCTTATTAACAACGATTTCGAGCTCTACTATCAACCTATCTTCGATATAGAAACCATGGAGATGGTCAGTTTTGAAGCTCTGATTCGTTGGCACCACCCTGAAAAAGGGTTGGTTCCACCTGATCAATTTATCCCTATTGCCGAACAGAGCGGGCTCATTAATGAACTGGGAACTTGGGTATTAAATGAAACTTGTCGCCAAATAAAAATCTTCAATCGTGAAGGCATTTTTCCTTCTCGTATTGCTGTGAATATCTCCCCAGTCCAATTTAGACGAGCTCACTTTCTTGAAGAGACCTTAGATATATTAAATACTCAAGGAGTGGCAAGTCACTCTATTGAGCTAGAAATTACCGAAGGCATGGTCATGAATGACGTTAATCAAGCGACAGTTACGATGCAAAATCTCTATGATGCCGGTTTTTCTCTCTCTATCGATGACTTTGGCACGGGCTATTCATCGCTCAGCTACCTTAAACGTTTTCCGATTCAAAAGGTTAAAATTGACCGCAGCTTTATCACTGATTTAGAGACAGACTCCGATAATAGAGCAATCACTATCGCGATTATTCAGATGGGTCATTCTCTTGGATTAAAGGTATTAGCAGAAGGGGTCGAAAATAAAGCACAATTAACATTCCTACATGAACAGCAGTGCGATCTTGTTCAGGGCTATTACAGCGGTAAGCCCATGCCCGCGGCTGAAATTATTCAAAAATTCACACCAACACCAGACCAAGACTTCAACCCATTGGAACCCGATGGACACACCTGTTAATCGAAAAAAGCAGGTTAGTAATCATATTGATTAAGTGAAGATGCCTCTATCAATTTAATCAATTTTTGAAACGAATCTGTAGTTGAATCAATTAGTTGTTGATTGTAAAAAAGGGCCGGAATGTTACCACTGGGATCCAGCCACGCTTCATAACTGATCAACACCCGGCCAGAAGCTTGTTGTTGTAATGTCCACGTTGATTTAACGTCAATCACACGTACGAATGCATCATTAATAGGGTGTTTTTCAGAGCAAGAGTTAACTCGAATACTTATCGTTTGTGCTTCAAAATCAGTATCTACACAAGTTATGATCTCTCTTGCAGTCAACGGCCAAGGACTATTGATCACCGATCGCAAAAGAAACTGATTATTTGAATACATTTTTAAGGTTTCAATCTCTTTGAGATAATCAAACCACTGCGTCGTTAACTCTAGATCGGAGATAACACGAAAGACTAATTGTAACGACTGCTCTGTACTAAATTTCGCTTCTATTTGTTTATAACTGCTTTGTTGATACTGGGTGAGTTCAACCGTAAAGTTAGCATCCAATAAGGCTACATTTGACGGTTTATCCTGTACAGACGAACAGCTAATTAAAGTCACTAGTACGACACAAATAGCGAAACAACGTCCAATTTTATTCAGTAATTCGCTCACTCTTCCTCCGCCTTTGACCTGCTCTCTTTTACTATAGCAGTCGCCGTATCTGCAGAGGTAACAAAAGGACAAAGTAGCAGTAAAAATAGGGAGGGTTTGATTGTCGGCAACATCCTGTCACTCATGGTCATATTAACAATTTGAATAATAACACTAAACTACATATTTTCATCACGCTCTTCAATGCACTCTGGTGAGGCCATCTCAAACTCACGGCATAAGAAGGGTCTCACTTCATAGATACTGCACATCAAAGTATCTCGATCGAGTGCTGCACACCAGCCATCATCCAACCGTTCCATCACTTCACCACCCCATTGATCGATCGTGACGAAGTTATCAGGCACGCCCGTTTCAGTAATTAATATCACTTCTAAACGACAACAACAGGCTTCGCAGTTAGAACAGGTAACTTCAGGTTCAGTGATGGTGGTAACTTCAATATTCATGGTTAGCAGTATGATTGTGGACTCACGGTTATTCTAACACTGAGTTAGTCAATTATCGGCATATATCTCCCTTCTCTTTCTCTCAGCGCTTTAAACTCGTTAAATGCTTCCTTCTATTGATATTTTTTGCCATTATAAATGGATACCAAGCCCTGAGGTTTCTACGTGCAATATTTAAACATTAAAGAGACAATTTTAGAGCAGATTGATGCGGGCTTGTTGGTTGCTAGTCAAAAACTTCCTTCGGAAAGAAAACTCGCTGAAACCTTCGATACCACAAGAATTACGCTGCGTGAAGCACTCTCTTTACTCGAATCAGAAGGAAGAATATACCGTGAAGATCGCCGTGGTTGGTTCATATCGCCTAAACCGCTAAAGTATGATCCTTCAACAAACATTAACTTTGTTACCCTAACCACCAATCAACAGCGTGTTGGAAAATCTGAGCTGATCAACGCCAAAATGGTCCCCGCGAATCGTCAAGCTATCACGCTACTTAATGTACCCGCCCTCTCCAATATCATTAACGTTAATCGAGTCAGGTATCTAGAAGATCGTCCAGTGGCGTTTGTCACTAACTTAATACGCCCAGAAAGAGTCACCCATCTATTAAATCATGATATCACTCGATCCCTAACAGACATCTATAAACAGCATTACGGCCTTGTTTACCAAAAAACAGACTATCGAATAAGCTCTACATCGTTGCTGGGACCCATCGCTCTTCATCTACGAGCAACTGCGGGCACCCCTGCAATGCTCATTGAGCGTATTAACTACGATCAAAACGGACACATTTTTGACTGCCATCTAGAGTATTGGCGACATGATGCTATCTGTATCGAATCCACCATTGAACTGAAACAAGATTAAACACTCATAATGGTATCAATGAATAATCTTTAACGAGGTCTCTGTGCGTCAACTCTGGTATTTACTCGCTCTACTGCTTACTATTTTTCTACTATGGGATGTCGCCATTTTTTATCCATTGAAGATATTAGTGGTCTTTTTCCATGAGTCTAGCCATGCACTCGCGACTCTGCTTACTGGTGGTGAAGTTAAAGAGATGGTGATTCAACCGCAAGCGGGCGGGCACGTTATCTCGGCAGGTGGTAACCGCGCTATCACGTTAACCGCGGGGTACTTAGGCTCACTGGCTTGGGGGGTTTGCATCTATCTATTAGCGATTACTAGCCAACGTGACAGAGGCATCATGATGGGACTCGGTGTCGTGCTCATGGCCATCACCCTAATCTACATCAGTAATAGCTTTGCTCTACTATTTGGATTAATCACAGGGGCTGCCATGATCGCCAGTGGCAAGTGGTTAAGTATGAAAATCAATGATTTCATTTTACGTGTCATCGGTTTAACCAGCATGATGTATGTCCCTTTAGATATTTACAGCGACACCATTTTACGATCTCACCTTCGATCTGATGCCCGTATGTTTGCCGAAGAGTTTGGTGGCGCTACCATCATGTGGGGAACCATCTGGATCGTTATTAGCCTGCTGGTTATTTACAAATGTTTGAAATGGAGCTTAAAGCGATAAACCAATATCCATAGTTAAAGTCATAATTATTTAGTTGCAATTGAGAATCATTTTTGTTTAGATCTAGTGAGTTTTTTCAACAGGACTTCGAAGATGGATTTACAACAGAGTTGGACTAAATTTTTGCAAGGCGAACAGTTTATGGAAAATGGGCACTGGCAACAAGCCTGCTGTATTTTCCAAGAAGTGATGACTGAACTGCCGGCTCATTTTGAAACCGCAGCCCAAGGTGAAGACGTTAAACCCTGCCAGTTACATTGTATTTTGAAAGGATTTGCAGATTCGGCTATTTATCAGTCGGAAATCCTGAATAAATTTGGACGTCAATCATTAGCCTTTGAAGCACTGAATACCGCTTATGGTCACTGCCAGTTCTGGAAGTACAACCGTGACTTCGAACACATTATGTGTGCCCTAAACAGCAATGCCAATGTACTTTTTCAGCATATGGAACAGTTCTGCCAAGCGCAGTTAAGCTTACCAACGCCTGAAACGGTTTGGCAAAATCGCCTGAATGATATGCAACAAGCCCACAAAAACTTCAATTTGATTCACACCGTTCACCACTATCCTGACAGCCAACCCAACAGCTCACTCTTTATGGCCAGTTAATCCAATTACTTACACGGAAGTCAAAAATCATGTCACAACACAACGCTCCACTCTTAGACGTTTCAAACTTAAATGTTAGCTTCACCACCAACGACGGAATCGTTGATGCTGTGAAGCAAGTGAGTTTTCAACTATTTAAAGCCGAGACATTAGCTATTGTTGGTGAATCGGGTTCAGGTAAGTCGGTTTCAACCAATGCAATCATGCGATTGTTACCCAACAATGCAATCATTAACTCAACAGCTAGCGTCATTTTTGACGGGCAGCCCATTTTGGATCTCAGCGAAAAACAGATGCAATCCATTCGCGGCGATCGAATTGGTATGATCTTTCAAGAACCAATGACCTCTCTCAACCCATTTATGCGTGTAGGTCAGCAAGTTGCTGAAGCCGTTAGATGCCACCAAAAAATCAGGAAATCCGAAGCAAAGCGCAAGGTTCTCGAACTGTTTAATCTGGTTCATCTTCCAGAGATTGAAGCCGCTTACAATAAGTTCCCGCACGAGTTTTCAGGCGGCCAGCTACAACGAATCATGATCGCGATGGCATTGATCAATGAGCCTGATGTATTAATAGCGGATGAGCCAACAACCGCTTTAGATGTCACCGTTCAAGCGGAAGTGTTAAATTTAATCAAAGAGATACAACAGAAAATGGGCATGGCTATTCTGTTTATTACTCATGATCTAGGGGTAGTAAAACATTTAGCCGATCGCGTGATTGTGATGAAAGAGGGAGAGATTATAGAGACAGGTGAAGGAAAAGCTCTGTTTGCCAATCCTCAACATGAATATACCAAAATGCTGATTAACTCAGTACCCAAAGGCAGTAAAATACCCACACCGGAATCGGCACCAATATTAGTCGAAGCGAAAGACGTTTGGATTCGTTATCACATCAAAAGCAGTTTTTTTGGTCACAAACATGAATATTTCGATGCAGTGAAAGGGATCAGTTTAACCTTAAAACAGGGCGAAACCTTGGGCATTGTCGGTGAGTCTGGTTCTGGGAAATCCACTTTGGGTAGAGGGATTATGGGGCTACTGCCATCTGAAGGTGAAATTCGAATTAAAAACCAGCAGATAAGTACACTGTCTGAAAAAGAGAAACAGATCTTAAAACGTGATATTCAAATGGTATTTCAAGACCCATACGGATCCCTATCTCCTCGTATGACGGTAGGTGAAATAGTCTCAGAAGGGCTTACCGTCCATTACCCAAAAATGAAAGCATCGGAACGCCTAAACAGAGCGCGGATTGCTTTAGAAGAGGTTAGGTTGGAGCCAAGTGCCATTAATCGTTACCCTCACGAGTTCTCAGGTGGGCAACGTCAACGAATCGCCATTGCTCGTGCGCTGATTTTAGAGCCTTCATTCATATTGTTAGATGAGCCGACTTCTGCGCTTGATCGTTCCGTCCAACTAACTGTTATTAATCTACTAAAAGACATTCAGCAGCGCCGTAATATCGGTTACATCTTTATCAGTCATGACTTAAGTGTGGTAAAAGCCTTATCAGACAGGGTCATGGTAATGCAATCTGGTGAAGTAGTTGAACAAGGCAGTGCAGAGCAGATTTTCCATGCACCTCAACAAGAGTATACAAAAAAACTCATTGCTGCTTCTTTTGATTTAGAAGAAGACGTCGCTTAATACTTCCTACCATTAAGTGGCTAATAAAAATAGCCACTTACCTTTTCACTTCTCTGTTTTGAATCAAATTTGACCAACGTTCCATTACTTCATCCACCACCCAATGCAGCACTTTACCTTTATTTGATGAGCGCCAACCGATATAAAATTGAGTTTTTCTCGGCTCATAATCCATCTTTAGCCCAACCAGTATTCCTTGGTCAAGGAGATGCTGCACGCGATATTTAGGCACATTACCCACTCCGACTCCGTGGCAGTGCGCCTCAATTTTATCGGACATGGTAGGAACTCGAATGATCGTTTGACTAATAGGCAGACCAACATTGAGGTGTGCTAAATTTTTTGCGCTGTCTCTGGCAATCACAGATCGAAACTGTTGCAAATCGGAGAAAGCGATGGGGCCTGTTAACTTTGCCGCTGGATGGTCCGCTGCGGCGACCATAATGCTCTCCACTTCAATAAGCGGCTTGAAAGTAATACCCTTATTGGATGGCGGTTGATCAGGCGCACCAATAACTAAGTCAACACTGCCTTCAAGCAAGGCGTCCCAACAACCCGCCAATACCTCTTCAAATATATTGAATTCAATTTCAGAATAGACATTGTAAAAGTCGTTTAAAACCGGATAAACCGCCGAGACAGGGAAGAAAGTTTCAACCGCTATATTCAACCTTGGTTCCCAGCCACTGGCTACCCGTTTAGCGCTTTCAGTTAACGCTGTGGTGGCTTCTAGGATTCGACGTCCTTCTTGTAAGACCTCAAGGCCCGCAGGTGTTAGCAGTGAACGCCTACCATCACGCTTAAAGAGCGTAATACCTAAATCTTGCTCCAGCTTTTGCACTGTATAAGTAATAGCAGAAGGCACTCGGTAAAGCTCAGCTGCTGCCGATGCAAAACTGCCCTTACGTTCAATCGCATCCAATACTTCCAATGACTCGATGGTAATAACCTGTCTCATACGCTTTCCTCATAGGCTCTTTATAGATTATTCACATATATTGAACAATGACATCATTTTTTTCTGGTTTTTAATCTTTTGTTACTCGTTACACTTAAATCATTCCTAACAAAGAGAGTCAGCCATGCAAAATTCAAACGCTGTGAGAAAAGTAGCAGAGATCTTTACTGCTCGTGATAGCCACGATGGAGATGGGGTGAAGTTAAAACGAGTATTCTCATTTCAACCACACACTAAATCGGCCTCACTCGACCCTTTTTTGCTGTTGGATGAATTTTCATCGGATAACCCTAATGATTACATTGGCGGGTTTCCTGAGCATCCTCATCGCGGCTTTGAAACCGTCACCTATATGATTGAAGGTTTAATGGAACACCGAGATCACTTGGGCAATGTCGGTCAGCTAACCCCAGGGAGTGTGCAGTGGATGACGGCAGGCAAAGGTGTTTTACACTCAGAAATGCCAAAGCAACAGGAGGGGTTACTGAGAGGTTTGCAGTTATGGGTCAACTTGCCAGCCGAGCGTAAAATGCAGACTGCCGCCTATCAAGAGTTTGCACCTGAACAGATGCCACTGACTCACTTAGAAAATGGCAGCACAGTGAAAGCGATTGCCGGTTCAACTGTCGTTAACCAACAAGAAATTGAAGGGGCAGTCACCCAAATCGCCACCCAAGCGCTCTATCTTGATGTGATCATACCCGGCAATCAACAAGTAACAGTGGAAGTACCAAACAGCCATACTGTGCTCACGTATCTGCTTGAAGGTGAGTTTCAAACCAAGGATGGGAAAACCATCGGTGCTCATCAAATGGTGAAATGGAGTGAAGGTGAGCAGGTAACACTAATCGCAAAAAGCCAAGGTGCAAGACTGATCTTTTTATCGGGCGAGCCAATCAATGAACCTGTTGTGCATTATGGTCCGTTTGTGATGAACACGATGCAAGAAATTGATCAGGCAATCAGTGACTTTCAAAACGGCACATTAACAGATTAAGGAGCAAGACAGATGGGATTATTAATAGACGGTAAGTGGGCCGATCAATGGTATGACACCAAATCAAACGATGGTAAATTTGTTCGCAGTGAATCGCAATTTAGAAACTGGGTGACCGAGGATGGCAGTGCAGGTCCAACTGGAAATGCAGGTTTCAAAGCCGAAACAGACCGCTATCATCTGTATGTCTCTTTAGCCTGCCCTTGGGCACACCGCACACTTATTTTTAGAGCGCTTAAAGGCTTAGAGTCAATAATTACGACCTCTGTCGTTAATGCTTATATGGGTGAACAAGGTTGGACATTTTCACCTGGCGAAGGCGTGGTTGAAGACTCACTTTTTCACAGCGAACACCTGCACCAAATTTATACTCAAGCGGATATTCACTATACCGGAAGGGTCACAGTGCCAGTGCTTTGGGATAAAAAGCTCAACACCATCGTGAGTAACGAGTCTGCTGACATCATACGCATGTTTAATAGCGCGTTTGATCAAGTCGGTGCTACGACTGGTGATTTCTACCCTAAAGATTTACAAACAGAGATAAATGAAGTGAATGCATTTGTCTATCCGAATATAAACAATGGGGTCTATCGCGCAGGATTTGCTACCACGCAAACGGCCTACAACGACGCGGTTTCAGAGCTGTTCGACGCCTTAGATACTCTAGAGCAAAGATTATCAAGCTCTCGTTATTTGGTTGGTGAAACGATTACCGAGGCAGACTGGCGACTCTTTACTACCTTAGTTCGTTTTGATGCTATCTATGTTGGTCACTTCAAGTGTAATCTAAAGCGAATTGTTGACTACCCTAATCTATGGGGTTATCTGCGAGATCTATATCAGCAACAAGGCATCGCCTCTACTGTCGATATTGCCTACAGCAAAGCGCACTACTATGGCAGCCATACTATGATCAACCCTACAGGTGTGATTCCAACCGGTCCTAATATAGATTTCTTAACCCCACACCACAGAGGTTAATTCTAGCCGCTTGAAGACGATAGCTTTCAAGCCGAGAAACAGGTAAAGTTTGCATAAGAATATGGAGATCATCTTTTTATGCCGACTACTCTAACTACTGCTTTTAACAACATTACCCGTCTTATTCTCGCGGCCAGTTTGACCTATGTCGGTTATAGCATTATTCATATCAGTCAACAGATCGGTCATTTAGAGCCGATCATCAAAGAAGTTAATGAAATACAGCTGCAAGTCCCTCAAATACTACAAAGAGTCGACAGCATTACTGCTGAAATACCCAATATTTTAAAACAAGTTGAATCGGTTGTAATGCAAATAGAACCGATTCTACAACGTGTCGACAACATCACCGAACAAGTGCCTAGACTGCTGCAACAGATCAATGCTATCGAGCAACAGATCAGCCCAATCCTTGCGGAGAGTGAACAGATCCGTAAAACGATGCCATCGGTTTTAAAACAGGTCAACAACACCAATAAGTCCGTACAACAAGTCTCTAAACAGATCCCAGCAATACTCAAAGAGAGTGCAGCACTTCGAGCAGACACGCCAAAGGCAATCGCAGAGGCGCAGCTGTTGGTTGATAGTGCCAAAGAGGCAGGAAGAGAGGCTTCTGAAGGGGTGATTTCTGGCGTACTGAGTGGCATCTTGAAGGCACCACTCTCAGTATTACCTAGCATCACCACTCTTTTTTCAGGTGTCAATCTTAGTGATAAAGATCAGCTGTTGATGAATGAAGCTGTGCTGAAAACCCTCGTCAGTAATAAGATTGGCCAAAAAAACTCTTGGTTTAACAGCAAAACTAATATTGCCGGAGAAGTCACACTGCTAGCCGCCCGTAAAAATAGCTCCACCTGCCGAATGTTGCAGATTGAATTAAAAAAAGCACGTAGAAAACTAAACAATGAAAAAATTGAAGTGTGCCAAGACAGCAACGGAGAATGGGAGGTATAATCATAGAGATCAATCGATTAACTTAATTAATTGGACATTCCTCCCATAATAATTTCGTCTCAAAAATGATACGATTTTCCAAAAGAGATACGCACCCCAAATCATAAGAAATAATCACGCTAATCAAAGCGAGATTTGAATATTATTCATATAATAGATACAAATCCATTACACATGACCTATTTATATTACAGATGATATTCAGTCAGCACATTTTCTCAAGGGATTAAGGATATAAGTGCATTTTTTTAGATTCTCAGTACTCTCATTTCTTCTATCATTTCTGCATCCACACTATGTGTTTGCAAATATTATGGCTAATGATGATTGGAAAAATTCATTCCATATCCTAAAAAACTCCAATAAAAATGAAGCCATTGCTATTCTCTCTGAGCACTATTTAACTCTTCCACCTGGAGCAGAACGCATTTTTGTCTCTATGCACTTGCACTCCATTGCCAAAAAGAAAGATCCGCTGCGTTTTGCCCCAAGCTCATACATTCTCAACAACTATGAGAATATTGAAATTGAAATGACACAAGTGATGAATTTCGAAGATGATGGACATAGTCTCAAAGCAGCAAAACTGACCCAGCAACAACTCAATAAAGCAATTAGAATTAAAGATGACGAATTAGTAGCCCTGCTTTCACTGCAATACTGCAAAAATAACATTGAGTTACAACGTCACCAAGTGGCACAGGCGTATTGTGAAGATGTGTTGGATTTTTTAAAAAGTAGCGGTCAGCACTTTATCGACATTCGATGGGTCTATCGTTTATTAGCCTCCAGTTATCAACAGTCTGGTGAGCTCGACAACGCCTTATTGGTTAACAAAATGATCGCAAAGTACGCTTCAGAAACCTCTAGCGAATATCAGTATCACCCCCAAAGTAATCATTTAGTAAACCTTGATGATCAAAGCTCTGCTGAAGGCTACCTGCAGCAATCGTTAGAGCATGAAATAGAACGCTTAACAGCAGAAAAGATACAGCATTTTCAAACAACAGAACTGGTGACCATGCGTCAAGACCAAATTTTTTATCGCCTAACCGTTTCTACTTTGATCGTTTTTATATTATTGGTGCTGTTTTCTCGTTTTAGGCTGAAACATATTTCAGAAAGGGATCAATTGACCGGATTGTACAATCGAAAAACCGCGTTTGATAAGATCTTGAAATCCACTGTTTCAACCAATAAAACCCACACCTTAGTGCTGTTTGATTTAGACCATTTTAAATCAGTCAATGATACCTATGGCCACCCCACCGGCGACTTAGCGTTAAAACATGTCGCCAAAATCCTGAGTGAACCGATGATGAAAAGTGATTTTATCGGCAGAATTGGTGGTGAAGAGTTCTTCATATTTCTATATGGCTGCGGTAAAGATCTGGCTCGGGAGCGAGTTGAAATGATGAGGGTCCATCTAGAACAGAGCGCCTATGTTTCGCATCAAGGGAAGAGATTAAAAATAACCGCCAGCTTTTCCTTCCTCACCTCGAACACCATTCATCATGAATTTCAAAGTGCTTATCACATCCTTGATGAAGCGTTATATCACGCCAAACGAACGGGAAGAAACTGCGTGATCGACGCCATTCATGACCCAATCACTGCAGCTCGAACCAAAGACCGCCCTATTGAACACGCATTAACGGCCGACATAGAATAAATCTTTGCTGTGATTGCTCACTTACTCTTTATCTTGTTGATAACCGATAATGCTCGTTCGATACAGATCCAATAGCGCGTCTGAATCAACCGCAATACCAACTTGCTGAGCTCGGCGATCGGCCCAGTCATCAATAGGAAACCTCTGTTGTTCAAATTTTTGCAGTGTTAACCCTTCAGCCGGACCATCAGTTACGACCCTCACTGGGCCACTGCGCGTAGTAAACAGCTCTGGATTAATCACATACGCAATCGCAGACGGATCATGAACATGACAACCCTCGTAACCTAATCGGTTAGCGTAAAACCTGAGATAATAGCGGCTAACATCCCAGATAAACTCACCGGTTTCCCCCGCTTTTTCTTTCAGGTCATCAAGATAACTCGCTGTAAAAACGCTTTGCTGAGTAACATCCAGCCCAATAATCACCACAGGCCAATCGGCACCAAACACACTATCTGCGGCGTGGGGATCATCATGAATATTCGCTTCAGCGTAAGGGGTTACATTGCCACGATGGCCATTCTCACCAAACGCTCCTCCCATCACCACTACCTGTTTCACCAATGATGTTATCGAAGGATCAGCTTGCAATGCGAGCGCCAAATTAGTCAGTGGTCCAATGGCCACCAGCGTGATCTCACCGGGATTGGCGTGAATGGTATCAATCATATATTGAAACGCAGGACGAGGGTCAACAGTGGCGTGTTTTGGCTCTGGCACACTCAAATCACCAAAACCAGACTCGCCGTGTACAAATACTGTTGGCCCAACAGGCGGTCGAACCAAAGGCTTATCCGTTCCCATCGCAACATCATACTTGCAATCGAACTTCTCTTTCAGATAGAGCGCGTTGCGGGTGCCGTTTGCAATGGTAGCGTTGCCATACACCGTCGTGAGCGCCACAAGAGTAATATCTGGATTGGCCTCGGCAAACAAAATCGCCATCGCATCGTCAATACCTGGATCGGTATCTAAAATAATCTTATTGCTCATTGGCTACATCCCTAAATTTATCGGTTTTGATGGGATGATTATAACCATAATTAACCACAGAGCCGTGAACGCAATCGACAACTGAAACGAAAACGCACAACTGGGCTTTAACTCTCCACCTTTTAACGACTGGCCACCGAGCGATTCAACTTCTGGAACAGCCAACCCAATGCCATCAGCGACGCACCTAAGCCTAAGAAGCTAATGGCGCGCCAGAACCCATCCAGTGTTCGTACATCCCATAAAAATACTTTCAGCGCCACACAGGCAAGCACGATAAGGCCGATACGCTGGATTGTTAATGCTTTTCGAGTGACACCACCCCACGTGAGCAGCCCGCCAACCACCAAACCCGCCACCGAATAACTGAACAGCTCTGCCATACTGGTTGGCACCCTCATTGTCATCGACACGGGTTGCCAGAACTGACGAATCGACATTCCGAGCCAAACAGCCCCAAGCGCGAAACCCAATCCTGCTACTGCATAATGAGAGATGCGTAGTGTATTCCAGCCCCTCACCACAGTAGCGATCAAGACAACGGCTGGAAGAAGCCAACCTACCGTTAGCATGTTGAAAATGGGCATCGCTTCTGCGGACACATTCGATACCAACAGTGGCGACTCAAACGTATTAAGCGCGAGAACTTGTAGGGCAAACGCCCCCCACAACAGATAGCTGTAACCTTGATACACAGATTTAAGCTTCTGCGCAAACTGGCTGCGGTAGCTATACACCAAGCCCATCACCAAGGCTTGATTAGTAAACACCGCCATCGAGGTGAAATCAAAGTAATCTAGATAGCCATAATCGCCCGTCAGCCAGTAATTGGTTTGGGTAAATAGCACCATCAGAAATACATGCAAAAACGCCCCTTCGAACCAATTGGCCAGCTCGCCATCTGAGCGCTGCATTATCGAGCGGGCGTAAGCCAAAATCATCAACGAAGGTAGGTAACTGATCATCACCCACGCCCAATGTCCTGCCACCATCGGCTGCCAATCTGGAATAAACGGCAACAAAGTCAGACGTATCACCAAGATGATCATCGCCACTTTGATGGCCCAATTCGCAGGGCGGAATAATCGATGTTGTGTTTGCAGTGCCATCATCGCCACTTGTACCGAAATCGCCGTTGTGAGCCACACATCACTCAACCAAACAAACGATGTACCTACCACCATGGCGTGCACAATGGCAGAACACGCTTGCGCCAAGCCTTTCATTCGTAGACCAAGGTAACCATAAAAACCGGCAATTAACGCGGTAAAGAGAGTCCAAACCCACACATGGCTATCGATAAACTCATGCGCGTACATCAGCATGCTTAACGTCATGAAGGGAGCTAGCACCAATAAGAATAGGCGAGTTAAATGAGAACGGTCACCGCACTCTATTTGGTTAAATGTTCGCCAACAGATAAACCCGATACTGATAGCCAACGCCGCCAATATCGACGATTGTCCATTGGCCATGCTGAAGTCTTCAAGAGAAAAAGAGAGCAACAAAGCCGATGCAGACGCGACAACCACTGCTGGCATATATGTCCTCAATGACCACCCTTTACGCAGTGCCGGAAGCCATACGATGGCGGCTAATATGGCGTACAAATAGACCATTTGCGGCGTAGTTATCTCTGCCATTCTCTCAACAGCGCAGAACATCAACACCACCATCATCAGTGAAGTGACAATAGGCAGATGGGTCCATTTTCCTTGGCAATGACGGTAACGAGGCAACAGCTTCCAACCCAATCGTGGCACCGCATAAATAAGATATAAGGTGATTGATAAGAATATAGCTAACCAAGAGAACAGTGACTCCCTTGGCATACTTTCAATCAAAATCAGCATCCACACCACATGTGGCAGTGCAATGCTCGGTGCTAGCCATGCTCTGCGCACCCTTTGCATTAATACTGTTGCCGCTAACGATATCGCCGTGATGTATCCTGCTAGTAAGAAGTAATTGGGTTCGCTACCACCAATCCACAACGGCGCGGTATAGCCACCGACTAACCCAAGCACCGCCATCAAAGGCCCTTGGCGCAAAGAGAGAGCAAGGCTAGAGAACGCCGCAGTGGCCAAAATCATCAACGACAACGTTGGGGAGAGGAGTTGATAAAAGACAAAGGCAAAGATAACCGTGCAGTAAATCCCCATTAAGCCTGTGCTGGTAATGGCAGCAGGCACATAGGTAAACCCTTGAGCCCGTTTCGAACGCTCTGGGCTTTGTTGCTCTTTGCGGTGGAACCATTCTCCCGCCATCAGTGTGGCAAGAGAGAGTGCAAATGCGATGGTCACGCGCATGATTGGAGAGAATTCGATCTGGCTGCCAATCACTTGCACCAGATAACCACCACCAATCAACATGGCCAACGCACCTACCCAAACCAACCAATTCTCTTGCAGATTACTGAGCAGTTTATTGGCTTTTCGTTCAGTGACTAACTTAGGTTTTTGAGTGGCACGTGGGGGTTCGGTGCTTTTGGCACTCATCGGGTGAACTGCAGGCGGTGCTGGAACGACCACCTCTGGCTGCGCTTCTTGTTGATCCTGCCGCTGACTGTCCCGCTTTGCCGCTGGTTGGCCAAAATCCGATAACATCAGCCTTCGCATGTCGGCCAGTTCGTCATGCAGCCGAGCAATCTTATCCTCAAGCTTCGAAATCCGCCCTGCCGATTTCAGCACGACTATGACCGCGATAACCGCCACAACTATTGCCAATTCACTAAACAACCGCTTTCTCCCTATCCATGGTGGGTGTTTCTAAATGGTGTTTCTAAATGGGACAGACACCTTAAGCACCTACATCAACATTACTACTTCAACGTTTTCATTGAATGCACACTGAATTCTCACTGGCTCGCATCCATTGTTAATGCCACTATACCTAGCCAGTTTTCACATTACACTTCTAAAACATTGAAACTTTACAGGACTCACAATAAATGACGGTTCCAAGAAGTCAGCTTATCTGCTCTGAAGCCACGCCCTACTATCACATTGTCTCCCGATGTGTCAGGCGCAGTTATTTGTGTGGTATCGACGCTGTCACGCAACAGAGTTTTGAGCACCGTAGGGGTTGGATTGAAGACAAACTCAAAGAGCTCAGTTCGGTTTTTTGCATTGATATCTGCGCTTACGCCATCATGAATAACCACTACCATTTAGTGTTGAATATTGATTGTGATGGAGCGAAAGGCTTGTCTGAAGAAGAGGTAGTAGAGCGCTGGTGTGCACTCCATGAAATGCCTGTTTTGATTCAACGTTATATGGCGAAACAACACACTTGTGAGGCAACGATTGAAGTATGCCAGCACGTCATTGCAGAGTGGCGTGAACGATTAGCGAGCATCAGTTGGTTCATGAAAATTCTCAATCAAACCATTGCGCGTCAAGCCAACGAGGAAGATGACTGCACTGGGCATTTCTGGGAGGGTCGATTCAAAAGCCAAGCGTTACTGGATGAAAAAGCACTGCTAATGGCCATGGCTTATGTTGATTTGAACCCCATTCGAGCAACCATGGCGACCTCTTTAGAAGCCTCGGATTACACCTCTGTTAAAGAGAGACTGACCGCGCTCAAGGCCAATCAACTGACACCACCTTGCTTGCACCCTTTTATTGGTAATCCAACCAACGAGATGATTAAAGGTATTCCCTTTCGACTTGACGACTATCTTGAGTTGGTTGATTGGAGTGGCAAACAGATAAGACCCAACAAGCGAGGGGCAATTGATGCTTCTGCCCCACCGGTTTTACAACAGTTGAACCTTGAACAAAAAGAGTGGTTAAAGCTCTGTTCGACACTTGAACAAAACCGAGCCAGTATCGTAGGAGAGGTAAAATCCTACTCTCACGCCATTCATAAATTGAAACGAAAACGAACCACCGGGCTTAAAATCACCTCTGCTGCTTAATGACACTTCGTAATACGCCCAACTCGCCTGAAAACCAAGAAAAGATGTTTTTTTTGCGTAATGTATACGCTATTTCGATACTTTTAGGTATAAAAACCCCACCGATAACATAAAAATTGGGTATGCCGTTATCGGTTGGGATTGAGCTTCGCTGTGATTTCTACTTTTTTATCGGGTGACTGATGAGATGGTCACCTCTGTCTCGGCATCGCAATGTGCCATGATTAAGGTTCGACAGAATCAACAACAGAGGTGACCATTATGAAATATAAGCTCATTAGTATTGATTTGGCAAAAAATGTCTTCCAAATTGCCTTACTAGATCAACAAAATACGCTGGTTTCTAATAAAAAAGTCCCTAGAAACAAGCTCCTTCATACCTTAAGACAATTTAGCCCGACCTTAGTTGTGATGGAAGCGTGCTACAGCTCCAATCACTGGGGAAGAGCAATTTCAAAACTGGGGCATACCGTCAAATTGATTCCTGCAAGACTGGTCAAAGCTTTCTTAATAGGAAACAAAAATGATGCTAACGACGCCCTTGCTATTGCTGAAGCTTCACAACGACCCAAGATCCACTTTGTCGCTGTAAAAACGATTGAACAGCAAGACATTCAATCACTTCAACGAATTAGAGAGCAGCTTATTAAACAAAGTACCGCCAATGTAAACCAACTTAGGGGACTTCTAGCAGAATACGGTGTCATTACTGGAAAGACCAAAGCAAACTTAATGGCCGCCATTCCTTGCTGCCTTGAAGAGCCTGATAATGAGTTATCGAGTGTTGCTCGTTCATTCATTCACAGGCTTTATGAGCGTCAAAAGCAGTTAACCGAAGAAGTTAAAGCCGTTACTGAGCAGATGGTAAGCTGCGCAAGTCAGCATAGTGACTATCAACTTCTATCAGGTATTCCGGGTGTTGGGCCGATTATCGCATCCAATATTTTAGGCTCCATAAACAGCATCAATGAATTTAAAAATGGTCGCCAACTATCCGCATGGCTTGGATTAACCCCATCTCAATACAGCAGTGGAGAGCACAATCGTTTGGGTAAAATAACCAAACGGGGCAATGCCACGTTACGAAAACTGCTCATACAAGGTGCCAGAGCGGTAATAAACTGGTGTGACAGGAAAAATGACCCTCTGAGTAAATGGCTTCAACAGTTAAGGAAACGAACACATGACTGTAAGCTTACAGTTGCATTGGCGAATAAGCTGGCCCGAATTATCTGGGCGGTACTATCGAAACAAACACCTTATGATGGCAAATTAGCTTGCGCTAATTAGCGCAATACTCAACACTTTTTTGAACGGTATAACAGTGATGAATTAAACGGTTTGTCTTATTCAAAACCTGGTCGGGACAGCGGTTATCGAAACCATGTGTCTGTAGAGGAGGATAAGACGTCAATTTGTATCTCATTAGGGCGCGGTAAAATGAATGCCATAAGGACGCCGGATATATGTCGCAAGACCGTGAACCACTGCTGCTTGCCCACAACAATGGCCGACAATATGTAGATATCAACAGTGATTAAGAAAAAGAACATTGCCTTGCATTTAGCGAGGTGACCATATATGTCCCCGTAATAATATCTCTCTTCACTCTTACGTCTAAGTGAATAACTGACCGACTGTTTTCATTGGAATGAACATTCTTACACGACCATTCATTTCACAAAGAACCTCGAAGCCATATTTTGCGTAGAATGACTCTGCTTGTTCAGTTAAACAATCAACAACAATGGCATAAGCTCTCATGTGAGAGTTAATTTCCCAAAGATATTCGAGAGCTTTGATTAAACTAACTTTACCTAGCCCACTGCCATGAAACTCTTTATGAACAGCAAGTTGAGCTAAAAGGAAAACAGGAATTGGATAGCGTGGTAATTTTTTAGCCATCGCTTGTGGCAACGTATCACGGCAAATTGAACTTGGCGCGATACTATAAAATGAACAAATTGGGTATTTTTGATTTGGTAATGGCACTGAAGCAGGTAAAACCATAGTTCGGCTAATACCTGCTTGCATATGTTTAGCTGCTTGAGTTTGGATAAAATCGTTTAACTCTTTTTCACCACAGTCAAATGATGCTCTATCGTGCTGTGACTTATCCAATTCTTTAAAAGCCTTGGAATAGCTCACTTAAACTCACCACTTTTAGTAAATGCAGCCGCTTCGAGTAATGCTTTATTCGGAGCCTTAGCCTCGTCACAAGCAATCATGAATTGGTCGAATACATTTGCTTCAACAGTGATGCTTTCATGTTCAGAAATCACTTGAGTTGAATTTTCGTCCATTAGACGAACAACGTATTCAGTTAAGCTTTTTAAACCAAGTAAAGCTGATGCTTTTTCAGCCTTAGCTTTGATTTCTTCATCCAAACGGATATCAAGTCTTGCAGTCGCCATAAAACCTCCAATCGTACGGAGTGATTCCGTAACTAAATTGAGTATAAGATTTAAACAACAAAAGTGCAACTTGTACGGAATCAATACGGATTCAAATTTTAAGTTTTGTGAATATAGGCATAATGACTCTCATGAGGTGCATGAGATGGCGTGTGTTGGGTTCAGCCGAAAGGCAAACAGAATAAGGATAATGGCACAAACTAAGCACTCTGTAGGGATGACAGAAATGATGACGAAAATAGACCTCGATTTATGTCTTAATGCCGCTCGGCTTGAATTTGGCTTTGAATAACAACCCCAACTTAATTATTTAAAGTGTCTGTCCCTGTAGGGTTTTTGATCGTTGAAAAAGGGGCCGGACACAAGCACAACTAAGAATCATTAATAATTGTCACCGCCCCCTTTATTCTATTATTTCTGCGCACTGACTCCCATCAGATGCTCTACTTTTTTCACATGCCTGAAGCCGACCGCTTTGAGCCGGCGGATGACGCCGTTTACAAAGCTGCCTCCCTTCTTTACTACGTGTGGATTTCCGGTGTAATGAAAAAGACGTCCGTCCTGGCGCAGCACCCGGAACATCTCCTGGTAGAATTCTTCGCTATAGAGCTCCACGGCGAGAGAAAAACGCGGTGGATCGTGAATAACCGAATCGAAGGAAGTCGCAGGCAGTGTGCGTATCAGCTCAAAGCTACTGCCCTGACGTTGCACAATCCCCTCTTTCCCCAAATCGTTTGACCAAGGGTTCTGCGCGCGCAGCCCCATTACCTCCCGGCTCAGCTCGATGCTGAGCACCTCGCTTGCGCCTAGTCGGTGGGCAGCGATGGCCGCATAGCCCAGTCCGCTGCAGCAGTCCAGTACCTTGTCACCCTTGCGCACCGCCTGTTGAGCCATTTCGGAGGCACTAACAAAGGGGTCGGTTCCTTTGGAGATGTGCATCTTGACGCCGCTAATTTCTAGCAGGGGTGCACCAGCTGTGGGAACGAGCTTGTAGTAGCCAAAGGTGCGGTCTTCAAGCGGAATAATATCTCCATCGCGACAGAGGTAGATCCTCTGTGTCTTCTTCACGATTCTTTTAAGTTCGTCAATGGAAAGTCGATTGTCTTCGTCGAGCACTAGGCCCTGGCTTCTTAAGGAAAAGTCTTGTTCCGAAAGATTCAGGTCAGCCGAGAGCCGGACGCGGGACTGTCCTTTGGCGATGGCCTCCAGCGCCTGTTGGGCATTTATTGAATGAAGGTAGTAGTCGGGCATATCGTTCGTCTATCTAGTTAGAAATACTGACCGTACTATACACTTTCAGCGTTGGAAGGCTTACCTAAATAAGCAATTACATGGGTTCTGTAACACTTAGGCATCACCGGCTGGCGAAACGCTTTAATGGTGATTGCCCGATCCCAGAGTAAACTGTTCCCTAACCCATCCGCACAGAACAGTTCTAACACAGGGGAAATGGAGTCGAACAGCCTGAAAGGACAGACACTTCAATATTACTTCACAGCGCACACTCAACACGCCTAAAGATCGATAACTGACGGCTTTTAGCGTGGGATTCAGTCTATTGCCACAAATTACTAACCGACCTTTGCTAAGAACATCAAATATGGGCAGGCCTTTATCAATCGCATTTTGTTTGATTAGAGTGTCTGATGAGATGGTCACCTCTGTCTCGGCATCGCAATGTGCCATGATTAAGGTTCG
>JAESQY010000021.1 GCA_016764915.1 Aliivibrio sp.
AACGTAATGTGACTACCGGAGCTAAACCAGTATCGATTAGATTAAGCGAAAACAACCAAGCAGATCTAAACCTATGGCTTCAAAAATTAGAACTCGAGATGGGTAAAAAAGTAACGGCCGCCAAGCTTATCCGCGGGATAATTCACATGCGCGATGACATTGATAAAGAGGCGTTAATCAACGCGATCAATGCGGCTAATTAGTTACCCACAAATCAAATGTAGTACATTTGTACTACATTAATCTTTAATAGCTATAAAACTTCAGCACCTGGCACATAGCCGCCCACTTTAGCGACATTAATCTTGATGCTTTCACAAATATCATAAGGTAAATCACACCACTTTCTGATAATTTCAATTTCTTTTAAATAATTAATATGGCATAGATCTTTAATCATAATATTTCTGGATAATTCAACCGCGTCAGGATCACGACGTTCAGCATAATCACATAGACGGATCCATAAGTGGTAATTCATATTCTCTGAAAGGTAAAGTTTAAATTCAAATGAACCCCAGTTATCTGGCTTACAATTAATACCAGCCTTACTCGTAATAAATCTATTACCATTATCACTAAAAAATTCAAAAGCATATAACTCATCACGTGGACCTAATATATCAGCCGCATCGTTAAATGAAAGTTCAGAGCAAGGTATGTTCATTTCGATAATTTCATCACTAGTAATAACGAATTCTTTAAGTTCAATACTCCTTACGTCTGCTTGGTTGTTTAAGCTAAATTCAGGCATTAACTCAAACTTAAATTGGGAAATACGATAGATCATTTCTTGAAAGTGATCTACGTGTGGATATCGTTTTTTTAATGAAGAGATCCCAACACTATTTAGTAATAACTCAAAGTTATTATCACATTTTCTTTTTTCTAAATTAGACTTTACATTGCTCCAACTTTTCTTACTGTCATACCATATTTTAGTTTCCGGTTGTGAAAGTAAACTTTCAATGATTGAAATGTCCGCTTCCTTTAAGACACTATCCGAATTAGCCTCCACACTTGCTTTATCTACGTAGCTTAATATCATTTTTTGATAGTCTTTTCGTGTAACTAATTCATACATACGATGCTTAAACCTTTTCTTTGAAGACTCATCATAATCAGCTATAAAATCGGATACTGAATTATACACTTCCGCTTTGATATATAGCCCCTTACCCCGTCTTGGATAACCATAATTGTCAATGACCATTTGACGTTGGCTTGGCGATAATTTCCATTTACCTATTTTCCCTTCACTAATTCTGGACCCATCAACACCTAATAACTCCGCCAACTCTTTTTGATTTTTACCTTCATTCAAACAAGCGGATATAGCATGTCGGATCAACAACATTGATTCTTCTCTAGAAATTGCAACCATGATTAATTACCCCGTAAAGTTATTGCTTACCAAAAACTTTACAGGAAAGAGCAAAAACAGTCATTACAACAAATTCGTAATAATCTCGAATTAATTACAGACAGTAAAAACCAAGAGAGATGTAGTACAAATGTACTACATTAATGTGAAATTTATTAAACCATTGGCGAGGCTGAACGCAGCAACATAAAAGACCAATAAGTAGCGTAAAGTTGAGGTGTGTTTTTGCCGAGGCTTTCGAGAGCTACGTTTGGGATTGTTGTTGATCGAAGTGATGCCAATGCTCACTGCGGGTTTGCAGTGACGGCTTGTGCTAGACAGCGAGTGCGCGGGTAACCATTCTATTAAACATAAAATACATTGTACGGCGAAGCGGACCGTTGGGCTGTAAGTGCAATATAGTAATGTCACATTCTAACAATTTAGAGATGTCACATTTTGGTATACTTGGTCGTAACTAATCCAAGTATCGAGTTGTGCCATGTTGATTACTATGAGCGAAAAAGAACTGCATCGTTTAGGTGTTATTAAAGATATTTGTCATAAACGGATCACTCAAGTAGCGGCTGCTACACTGTTAAATTTAACCCGTAGACATATTCAGCGACTTGTTAATGCATACCGTCTTCATGGCGACCTTGGGCTCGTATCTAAGCGCCGTAACATGCCGAGTAATCGGCGTTACCCAACCGAATTTAGAGAACAAATCCTCAACATAGTTAAAGATAAATACAGCGACTTCAAACCCACATTTGCTTGTGAAAAACTATTAGATAATCACAATATACGCGTTTCTAGTGAAACGCTCCGTCAATGGATGGTCGCAGATGGCCTGTGGACTGTTCGGCGTCGTAAGAAACGGCAAATCTATCAGCCTCGCTATAGACGTGATTGTGTTGGTGAATTAATTCAAATCGATGGCTCTCATCATGATTGGTTTGAAGGCCGTTCACCTAAATGCTGCCTACTCGTATTTATTGATGACGCGACAAGTAAATTAATGTCCCTTTATTTCTGTGAATCTGAAACCACCTATGATTATATGAACGTAACCCGCCAGTATATTTCTGAATATGGGAAGCCAATTGCACTCTATAGCGACAAGCATTCCGTCTTTAAAATCAACAGTCCTAGCCGTAAAACAAGTAAGCAAATGACGCAGTATGGCCGAGCGCTATATGAGTTGAACATCGAGCTTATTTGTGCGAATAGTTCTCAAGCTAAAGGACGTGTCGAGCGTGCAAACTTTACTCTGCAAGATAGGTTAATCAAGGAGATGAGGCTTGCTGGTATCAATACGATTGAAGAAGCGAATGCCTGGGTGCCACACTATATTTCACTCCATAACGCCCGCTTTGCGTGCTTACCCCATAGTACCGACGATAAGCATCGCCTACTCCAAGAATCTAACGTCGAGCTTGATGATATATTTGCGCGTCAGGTGAGCCGCAGCTTAACTTCATCGCTTACATTGCAGTACGATAAAGTAATTTACATGCTCACTCCGACTGATAAGGCCAAGTGTTTGGTGGGTAAAAAAGTCATGATTTATGATTATCCCGATGGCACACTTTCCATTCAACATTGCGGAGAATCGTTTGAATACAGCATATTTGATAAGCTGAGGCATGTTCAGCAAGGTGAAGTCGTGAGTAATAAACGATTGGGTGCGGTCTTAGCTGCTGCTAAGCGTTCACAGGAGGAAAGAGAAAATGAGCCGAGTCGTAACCGCAACTCAAGAATGACAAGTCGCAAGGCACCTAAACGTTCGATGAACCCGGTTTATTTTGCAGATGTTGAGTTTAAGACAAGTTCTTCGCGGGATTAAACGGTCCTTACCAAAGCCCTTCAAATCTAAAACTAGCGATTCTGGTATAGTGGACTGTATGCTTTGGATCTCTATGGCCGAGATAATCTTGAATTAAACGAAGCTCATAGCCCTTGTTAGCCAAGTAATACCCACACGAATGTCTTAGGGGGTGTGGATGAACATCGTGCGTCTCAGTTCGTTTTGCGGCGGTTTTAATGATGTAGTTAATTGATTGTCTGGTTAGTGCTTGTTGACGTTCGCTAATGAATAACCAAGGTAGCATGTCAGTTCGGGACGCTAAATATCGTTTTATTGCCCTCAGTTCTTCCCCATCAATAGGCTGCTCCACTGATAAACCATTCTTCAAACGTTTAACCCATAATCGAGATTGCGCTAAGTTAACGTCACTACGCTTTAGTGATATAGCCTCACTAACCCTCAAGCCATGACGGTACATCATCAATATGATTAGATGGTTTCGTGAACCATTGCGCCCTTTTTTAGCGGCAAGTAAAAGTTTTTTCATCTCGTCTTCGGTTAAAAAATCTTTACTTCGTTCATGAGCATCGATTGCTAACACTCGTTCACTCTTTACATTTCGCCCGTTGGTCATTCTTTTTTATCATCACGTGAACAGTGTATTTACTATACCCGATCACACCAACTCTTTACATAATGCGCCTTTTGTTAAGAATGACGGAGTTTATTCGGCTATTAGTAACCGACTCGTACCAGAATAGTATATTTTAAAGTGGCAGTGTGTTTTTAGCTTCCTGAAGCTCATCCATTGCCTCTTGTAATTTTCTTTCTTTTTTATCAACTTTATTTAGCTTGCCACTATTTGTTGCTTCAATTAAATCTTGTTTTCTTTCAGCAACTTCAGCCTCATATTTAGCTATTTTTTCCATTCGTTTAGCTTTTAGGGATTCGTCTGTACAGTTTTCGGTGACTTTTTGCAGCGCAATTTTCAATCCCTTTAAACGCTCTTTATCTCCATATTTCTCGGCATAACTTAGTTGTGTCTTGATCTGTTGCTCTTGAGCTGCACAACCCGTTAAATCGTTAGCATGGCTTGTAACCGATAGCGATAGCAAAAGTAAAGTGAAAAGCGTTACTGGTTTAATTAGATTATTTAGCATTGTTATACCATTACCTTGAGTATTTTAGAGCTGATAGTTTATATCAAAATAGTGTTCACAGTCTTTGTTTCATCTAGTTAAGTTGGTCGATAAGGTGATATGTGTCACTGAATAGGCGAGTTAGAATTGAAAATAGGTGATATAAGCAAAAAAGTAATGTGACATTTCTATCCTGCGGAACTATGTGACATTTTAAACTTGCCCTAACACCCGATCATCGTTGTTATGCGCATTATCGCCTTTATGTTAAATAGTCCGCATATTGCCGATTTTATCCCAAGATAAAGAAAGTTTCCAATTAGGGTAGACTACGCGAGAGCATTCTTTTTAGAGAGTGCTCCATCATAATAAACTAAATTTACGCATAATAAGTTCTTTTTGCGCGTAACCTGTGCTATTAATGTAATGCCGCAATCAAGTAAGGGTTATAACAATGGCATTTAGAGCTGATGAATCTGTGCGTAATGGGTTTGAATCAATAAAAAATTATCTCATCCCTCGAGATATTGAACAAAATGAAAGAGTTCGTAGTGAAAATAAACTTTTAGACCTTATAGATAAATATGGACCTGTTGTCGAAGGTTACCCTTCATGGCATCCTTTAGTCACTAATCATGACGACGAGTGCCCCGTTAGATTTCCTAGTGATCTATGCGGCTATAAAGGTTTAGATCATACGAAATTTTTATTGAATGCTTTTATTACTTGCCCATATGGTGATGGACAGGAAATCATCGATTCAGTTGAAGCACTACCTTACAGTTCTGTTGCCACAATTACAGCTGTGCGGCTCGATGTTCAATTCTATAGCTCCCATGCAAACCCCATACTAATTTACTGCAATTGGAACAACCTTCCGGTGGGCGATAATATGATACCAGCATCACTAGCAATTCCTCTTATGTTACAAAAAGAAGTACCATGCTACGAATGGGCTACACGTGGAGAAACTTGGGAAACAATGCGCCCATATTTCATGGGTTCACCACACGGCAGCAGATCATCACTTTTTGTGAATCAAGAAACTGCGCTTACAATGAAAAAAGTCTGGAATCTACTCATTAACACAGGAATGTTCGGGCCAATTAAGGTCTCTAATCAATAGAAAACCACTGCGTATAACGCATGTTATGTAAGTTCAGAGTCTAGAGATGGTTCGCTACGTAAAATATAGCGAACTAGATCACTCCTGGTGTGTACCGTGCAACTACATGCGCTACTGGGTCGTATTTCCGTAGTCGTACTAAACATAAAATGCACTATACGCCATTGTTCATCATCAGAAAAAAAACTCTGATAATGCCCAACGGTCCGCTTGTTAGGGCAAGTTTAAAATGTCACATAGTTCCGCAGGATAGAAATGTCACATTACTTTTTTGCTTATATCACCTATTTTCAATTCTAACTCGATCAATCAAGGCATACCAACCATTGCGACTATTAGACACCCGCTCAAACTGGGCTTGGATATGCT
>JAESQY010000022.1 GCA_016764915.1 Aliivibrio sp.
AGAATCTATCTGGTTTTTGGTCTCGTCGTATTGATGACACAAATAGGCTTGTTTATGCAGTCGATGATCAGGCAATTACTATAATTTCGTGCCGCTATCACTATTAAACCGGCGTTATCGTCCAGCTACATATAAGCACTTAAGACTTCAAGATACTTTTTCTGATTTTACAAAAACGGTCTGGAACTCTGTTTCTAACTCACTGCTGTCCAAAAGTGTGTCCGGTGCTCTGTCAGGGTTCAAAGCCCTATCTCTCCGCCACATTAGAAGAAGCCGCTGTTTTTACAGCGGCTTTTTTGTATCTGGCGTCTATTATACCCATCTTTATTTACCAACTATCACTGAATGGCACTTTTACTGCGTAAAAGAGACCATTCACGGTAAATAAGTAAGAAATCAAATCTGTACTAAACCTTCCAGATTAAGAGTTCCTCAACCAAACATCGCCATTTGATGACGTTCTGTTTTTACCTTTTTTCTTACCACTGCCTTCAGGTTTAGCCATTGGTTTATTGGCGTTTAAAAGCTCCTCACTGATCACTTCATCAGCTTCAAAGCCAGGCACCTGCTCACGCTCAAGACGGATCTTATTCTTCTTCTCAATGACTTTAAAGTGATGATAATCTTCATGATCGATCAGTGATATCGCTAAACCGACTTCACCAGCTCGGCCACTTCGACCAATACGGTGCATGTAGTCTGACGGGCTTCTTGGTAAGTTAAAGTTGATGACCACAGGCAGTTTTTCAATATCCAAACCACGAGCTGCAATATCGGTTGCAATTAACACGTCAATCTCACCCGATTTAAAGGCTCCAAGCACGCGACTACGTGCACCTTGACCTTTATCGCCATGAAATACATCTGCGGCGATGCCACGTTTAAAGAGCTTGTCTGCTAAGTGTTCACAGTTGTTTTTCGCATTAACAAAAATAAGAGTTTGTGACCATTGGTGTTGTTTGATCAAATGCTCCAACACCGCGGTTTTTTCCCCTTTATTAACGGTAAAAACGCGCTGTACTAAGGTGCTGGCATCGCTGCTTTGCAGTTGAATTTCAACAGGGTCGTTGAGTAACTCTTGAGTTAACACCTGTACTTGTTCAGGAAAAGTTGCTGAGAAGAGTAAGGTCTGTTTTTTGTTAGGTAATAAAGCTAACAGCTCAGCCAGTTCCTCAGTAAAACCTAAACTTAACATCCGATCCGCCTCATCAAGCACTAAGGTGTTCACCCTATCAAGCTTAATGGCGTTACTTGAGATCAAATCAAGCAGTCGACCTGGAGTGGCAACCAAAATATCAGTGCCACCACGTAACGCAAGCATTTGAGTATTGGCTGATACACCACCAAACACCGCTAACGTTTTAATTGCGCCGTTAAAATGCACTGCATAAGATTTAATGCTGTCTGCAACTTGTTTGGCGAGTTCTCGGGTAGGCACTAAAATTAGCCCGCTAACGTAGTTACCCTTACTACTTAATGGCTTGGTTGCATGCACCTGTTGTAACATCGGCAGAGCAAAGGTTGCGGTCTTGCCTGAGCCTGTATTTGCCCCTGCAATAACGTCACGTCCCGCTAATACACTTGGGATAACTTGCGCTTGAATGGGTGTTGGCTGCTGATATTCCAGCTCAGTTAATCGAGCTAACAAGGGTGCGATAAGGCCAAGTTCGGTAAAGTTGGCGGGCGTGGTGTCAGTGGTCATGAATATAATGGGCTCAAAGCTAAAATAATAGACCGCTATTTTAGCGTATTTACACTCTGTTTAGTTAGTGAAAAAGTGTAATCCCGACAGTTATCTTCTTCGGGACAGCTAACTTGCTATTAAATATAGGTTGAATGGTGTTTCAAATAACCTTTGCAAAACACCGATACTGTCTATTCGCATGGTGAACTCAGAGCAGACACTCAAGCGTTCTTTATTACAATTCTTTTTCAATTTCTTTGTCGTGCCAAACCCGAAGTATAAAAATGTCATCTGTAGAAAAAGTCTTTGGTTTGTTGAAAGCAAGCATTCTCATTTCCTGTGCAAATAATCAGTGTTTTTATGCCGTTTTCACTGTAAAATTCTATGGCTTATCTTTATTGCCACTAGCTTAGATGGTTACATTGACCCGTGCTCCTGCAGGTTATGAAGAGAAAGTGTTTTTGGTTCGAGGCTCACTGAATAATGTGCTTAGAGACATTAACGCCAAAGGATTTCATAAACTCTACATTGATGGCGGTGGATCTCCGCTCTTTGGCGATCTTGCTGCCCCACTCAACTTTAAGCTGGTTGATAGTACGACTTTTCTAGACACTATTGTTCAAAATTACTTTAAAAGAGATCGTTGATCCGTCAAACTGAGCGAAAAGGAGCACTCCATGAAATCAATAAGCGCTAATACCGCTAAAACCAAATTTGGTGACTTACTGACGAAAGTGCAGCGGGAGCCTATCCTGATTAAGAAGAACGGTTTTCCTGTGGCTGTCATCTTGTCTTGTGAAGAGTATAAACAGTTAGAAGCATTAAGAACGATGTTGTTGAAATCTCGCTTTGAAAAAGCAGAAGCCACCGCCTTTGCAAACCAGCTCGCAGATGCTGATGCATTCTTAAACACTCTGCCTGATTAAGTTGAGCGGCGAGTTTACTTGCTGTTGTTCTTCCATCATTTCACCCGCACCTTCGACCCTGCAATCGAGCATCGATATTTATTTTAAATTTAACGCCGCAAGAGCAAAACCAACTGTTTTTTAGTCCGTCTAATTGCCTTGCTCTATTTTTTATACCATAATCCAATATATATTGGTACTTGTGAGGTTTTACACTATGGCTAAAAATACAAGCGTAACATTAGGCGAGCATTTTGATCAATTTATAAATCAGCAACTTAACACTGGTCGATATGTCTCAGCTAGTGAAGTCGTTAGAGCCGGCTTAAGAGTACTAGAAGATCAGGAAACTAAAATACTTAATTTACGTAATATGTTAGTTGAGGGTGAAAATAGTGGTATTTCTGATTACTCATATGACTCACTAATTACTGAGTTAGATAAAGATAATCACTAATGACGACATTTAAAGTATCAGGTAAAGCTAAGACAGACTTAATTAAAATAGCCAAATACACCCAGTTAACATGGGGTACAGGACAAAGAAATGATTATTTAAAATTGATGGATGGAGCCTTCCACCAATTAGCTAATGAACCATTGCTTGGAGTTAGCTGTGACTATATCAGCGAAGGATACCGAAAACGCCCTCAAGGCAGTCATGTTATTTATTACAAAGAGCATAAAGCCTATCAAATTCTAATAGTTCGTATATTACATAAAAGTATGGATGTTAACTCCGCACTCTAGAACAATATAACGCCGATAGTATTAAAGGGACATACACTCTAAGCACTGCACTCACACTTTTAACTTCACTAGTTTCATCTATTTCAAGTTCAACACATACTCACTCGCAGAGTCTTCTATTCCTGTATCTCTACACGAGAAAACCTGCTTACACTGTAATTCTGTTCAACTTGTTGTGGGATGTTTCCGGTGACCGTGCCAAGAAGTCAGCTTATCTGCTCAGAAGCAACGCCCTATTATCACATTGTCTCTCGCTGTGTAAGACGCAGCTATCTGTGCGGTATAGATGAGCATACTCAACAGAATTATGAACATCGACGCGGTTGGATTGAAGACAAACTCAAAGAACTCAGCGCTATGTTTTGTATAGACATCTGTGCCTATGCCATCATGAATAATCACTACCACTTGGTACTCAGTATTGATTGTGATGGCGTTAAAAACCTTTCAGAGCAAGAGGTCGTGGGGCGTTGGTGCTCACTGCATGAGATGACCGTGTTGATCCATCGTTATTTAACAAAGCAGGACAGACATAATTCAACCAAGGCAGTGTGTCAGCAAATTATCTCTGAGTGGCGCGAACGTTTAGCGAGCATCAGTTGGTTCATGAAAATCCTCAATCAAACCATCGCTAGGTTAGCTAATAAAGAGGATGACTGCACAGGTCACTTCTGGGAAGGCCGCTTTAAAAGCCAAGCGCTGCTGGATGAGAAAGCGTTATTAACGGCGATGGTTTATGTGGATTTAAACCCGATTAGAGCCAACATGGCAGACTCTCTTGAAGCCTCAGATTTCACCTCTGTTAAAGAGCGGCTCGCGGCCCTTAAATCGAAAAAGTTAACCCCTCCTTGCCTGCATCCCTTTATTGGCAATCCAACCAACGAGATGATTAAAGGTATTCCGTTTAGATTGGATGACTATCTAGAGAT
>JAESQY010000023.1 GCA_016764915.1 Aliivibrio sp.
ATTAACTTATTAAATTTAATCTCTCCATTAATTAATAAATATTAAAAATATTAAAAATAATTAATTTTTTAATGCTTTTATTATATGCACACTAAATGTATCAGCAGGCAACAAATTAAAGCACTCACGAACAGTAAACATAATGTTGATTTTTGTGACCTTAATTCATGAATAAATGCAATAAGAAAAACACGCTCGCACTCTTTCTTGGGTGATTTCTTATTTATAATCTCTATAGTTTGCCGAAACTGTGTATTAGCTTGTCAAATGTAAGTAAAATTATTATCAGAATTTCAAATATTGTGGGAGGTTTTACGGAGAACTTTGCCTCATTGATTGTACAATGAGGCTGTTTGTTACAATGTTATACTCTCTTTCTGAGTGGCTCAAGATCGATGAACTTGCTCATATCATTTCTTTTAATTCTAGGCATATAAGGTATTTCACCCAACTTTGGTGCCGGCATTTTATCAGTTAGCATTTTAATAATTTCAGCATAATTCTCTGTTCCCGGATTGATTCGATTGGCAACCCAACCAACAATTTCCAATCCATCATTAATAATCGACTCAGCGGTCAACATTGCATGACTTAAACAGCCTAGTTTAATTCCAACAACCAATACAACTGGTAGTTTCTCTTGTTTTACCCAAGATGATAAACAATCCTCTTTTGAAATAGGGACACGCCAACCGCCAGCCCCTTCAATCAAGACAACGTCAGATTTTTTCTTCAAATGGTCTAATGCTTGAGTGAGCTTTGAAAAGTCAATCACTACATTGTCATTTTCTGCAGCTATATGCGGAGACGTAGGTGTGATTAGTGCATAAGGGTTTATCTCTTCATAACAGCACTTTACTGTTGCCGCTTTTTGTAAATGTAACGCATCGGAGTTCCTATAACCACTCTCTGTCTCTTCACAACCAGCAGCGACTGGTTTGTAACCTATTGTGGCAATTCCACTGTGCGCCATTGCATGTAAAATGGCTTTTGATGCTACGGTTTTACCAACATCTGTATCTGTACCTGCTACGAAAAAGGCATCAATCATTTATAATAACTCCAAAGCACACCTGATATGTTGCAGGTAATAGCCCATATTGATTTTGATAACTGCGGTATTCATTTTCAACTGCAAATAGTTTACTTCGGGTATGTAACCCCTGATTTCGTTTAGCCGAGAGATGGTTTGCTCCAATCCCTTTTAAATCTTTCATCAAACTCATTGCAGATGGATACCACATCTGAATAACTTCAAATTCTAATTGATGATGTACTAGCCCAGTTTGCGCCAACGCAACTTTTATTGCATCTTGTGAAGTGAAAGTATTGACATGTTGATTTGAATCAACTTTAGCCCATGAATTTTTCAATTCTTGAAGTGATCCGTCCACTAAAGTAGAAAAATAGACTACGCCCCCTTTTTTAGCCACTCGACTGAGTTGTTTAAGGGGAATAGATAGCTCCTTACACCATTGCAGAGCTAAACTGCTATAAACCAAATCAAACTGATTTGAATCAAAGGGCAGCTCTTCAACATCACCTTGAACATACTCCATTCCCTGCTGTCCACATCGTAGCTCTGCCTGTATAAGCATCTGTTGCGAAAGATCGAATGCCGTAACTCTTGCTCCTCTAGATCGCAATAATTCACTGCAATAGCCAGTACCACAGCCAACATCTAATACGTTATAGCCAGAGAGGTCTGTCGGCAGTTTCTCAAGAAGAGAATCAGCGACTTGGCGTTGAAAAGCGGCACATTTATCATAGCTTTTTGCGGCTTTACTGAATGCATTGGCAATAGCATGTTTTGGTTCGACAAGTTGAATTGTATCCGTCATTACTGCCTCTTCAACTCTTGTTTAATCAATGTGGTTAACCGAGTCACTTGCTGAAAGTTATGATTAGCACTTAATGTCACTCTTATTCTTGCTGTGCCATTAGGAACCGTTGGTGGCCTAATCGCGGTGGTCCATATACCCTGCTGTTTTAATCGTTCTGCTAATTGTACCGCTGCGCTGCTCGAGCCGATGATCAATGGTTTGATTGGTGTTTGAGTAGAAGTGACATCACAATAATCCGACAGTTCTGTCTCAAATTGACGGCCTAACTCAGATAACTTATCTCGCCGCCACTCATCTCGAATAATTACATCTGTTGCTTTCGATAACGTATGCGCTTGGGCGGGAGGCATTGCGGTTGAATAGACATGATGTTTTGAAAACTGCATCAGATAGTCTGCGCAATCTTCACTGCACAACACTGCAGCTCCAGATAAACCAAACGCTTTACCAAATGTAACCACTAATATGTCCGGCTTCACTTTTGCTAAATCGCAACTACCACGCCCTTGTTGGCCCAGTACTCCGCAGCCGTGTGCGTCATCTACCATTAACCAGTCTGAACGCTGTTTAGCAATGTCGATAATATCCGCTAGAGGGGAGAGATCTCCATCCATGCTAAATACGCCCTCAGTCACTATCAAAACATCTTGCTCACTGCTCGGCAGTAATTGACTAAGGTGCTTAAGATCATTGTGGACAAAACGTTTCATCGTGGCAGGACAAAGTTGACCCGCTTCCATTAACGACGCGTGATTAAGTTTATCTTGCAGCAGCACATCTTGTTTTGTCATCAATGAAAACAAAATAGCTTGGTTAGCGCTAAATCCTGAGTTAAATAGTATCGCTTTATCGAAACCTAGCCAATCCGCTAACTTAAGCTCAAGCTCGAGATGAGCAGGAGAATAACCAGTGACAAGCGGCGATGCACCACTGCCCCCGCCATATTTATCTAACCCCTGTTTCCACGCCGTGATAAGTTCTGGTGAATTGGCCAAGCCGAGGTAATCGTTACCCGAAAAATTAAGGTATTTTTTACCTTCATGGTTTAACTCAACATCGTTTCCATGCCATATTGGAAGTCGAGACCGAGTCAACCCAGCCTCTTCCCTTTGTTCAAGAGCGAGGCGAATTTTTCTTTTAAAGCCCTGCTTCATAAAAAAGGTCATCTTTTCCTGGTCGAGATGCAACACGCTCTGCCACTTTCTCTAGCAGTTCACTCTCTTGAATCTCATCTGGTTTTAGGCTCGTTTGCTCGGCGTTAATGCCAAGTTTTTTAAACAGCTGTATATCGGTATCTTCATCAGGATTTGCTGTTGTCAGCAATTTACAACCATAGAAAACTGAGTTTGCACCAGCCATAAAGCAGAGTGTTTGCATCTGCTCATTCATATTCTCACGTCCTGCAGAAAGGCGAACTGCCGACTCTGGCATCATAATTCTAGCCACTGCAATCAGACGAATGAAATCAAAGGGTTCGACATCTTCTTCATTTTCAAGTGGGGTTCCTTTCACTTTGACCAACATGTTCACAGGTACCGATTCAGGATGTTGTGGCAAATTAGCCAATTCAACAAACAGACCTGCACGGTCTGCAGCACTTTCACCCATGCCGATAATGCCACCTGAGCATATCTTCATGCCTGAATCACGAACATGAGACAGCGTATCTAGGCGATCTTGATAAGTACGAGTAGTGATGATGTTGCCATAGTACTCTGGAGAGGTATCAAGGTTATGGTTGTAGTAATCAAGCCCAGCATCCGCTAATTCGTTGGCTTGATCTGGAGTGATCATGCCTAACGTCATACAAGTCTCAAGACCCATATCTTTTACGCCTTTAACCATGTCTAGTAGATGTGGCATATCACGCTTTTTTGGGTTCTTCCATGCTGCACCCATACAAAATCTAGTTGAACCTGCGTCTTTGGCCTTTTTAGCGGCATCCATAACAGTCTGGATCTCAACCAAACGCTCTTTCGCTAAGCCTGTTTTGTTATGAACCGACTGCGGACAGTATTTGCAATCTTCTGGACAGGCTCCCGTTTTAATAGAAAGCAGAGTACTCACTTGCACATGGTTGGCTTGCTGATGCAGACGATGCACTGTCTGCGCTTCAAACAATAGATCCATGAAAGGTTTATTCATCAGCTCTTGTACTTCTTTCACGGTCCAGTTATGACGTACTTCCACGTGCAATTCCTTAATTTTTTTAATGACATTAATTTATACTTGGACAGTCTACTTTTAAACAGTAAACTGTCAAGACAGAAACGCACTCAACCTTTACAAGTGGTGAAATAGTGAGCAGAAGCATTGATTTAGATTTTGACCGTGACCATATTTGGCATCCATATACGTCAACCATTAACCCGCTTCCTTGTTTTCCAGTGACCAAAGCTAACGGTGTACTGATTGAGCTTGAAGATGGAACACAACTTACCGATGGGATGTCCTCTTGGTGGTCCGCCATACACGGTTATAATCACCCAAAACTAAACACTGCCATTATCGAACAGACTAAAAATATGTCTCACGTGATGTTTGGTGGCATCACCCATCGACCCGCTGTTGAGCTTTGTAAAAAACTTGTCGCTATGAGTCCAAGTAGGCTACAACATGTCTTTTTAGCCGACTCCGGCTCAGTGTCGGTTGAGGTAAGTTTGAAGATGGCGCTGCAGTATTGGCACAGTAAAGGCGAGCAACGACCAAAATTCTTGACCATCACTAATGGCTACCATGGTGATACTTTTGCAGCAATGTCAGTGACCGACCCGGATAACTCAATGCACTCCTTGTATAAAGGGTTTCTGCCAGAACATATTTTTGCTGATAGCCCGATCAGTAAATTTGGTGAGCAGTGGGATGAGCAAGATCTGGTCTCCATTCAACAGCAACTCAGTGAACATCACCAAGATATTGCGGCGATAATTCTAGAACCGATTGTGCAGGGGGCTGGGGGGATGCGACTTTACCATCCACAATATCTAAAAGAGGTACGCTCACTTTGCGATCACTATGGTTTACTGCTCATTGTTGATGAAATCGCGACAGGATTTGGTCGTACTGGTAAACTGTTTGCTTGTGAGCATGCAGGTATTGAGCCTGATATTATGTGTATTGGTAAAGCGCTAACCGGGGGTTATATGACACTCTCTGCGACGTTAGCAAGTAAAGATGTGGCTGATACTGTGTGTAAAAGTGACGCTGGCTGTTTCATGCATGGCCCAACGTTTATGGGTAATCCATTGGCGTGTGCGGTAGCCAATGCCAGTATGGAAATACTATTAGAGGGTGAGTGGAAAGTGCAGACAAAAATGATTGAGACCATATTCAGTCAGATTTTACCGCCATTGAAAGAGCATAATGTGGTGAAAGACGTCAGATGGCTTGGTGCTATCGGCGTAGTTGAGCTGACTCAGAGTGTTGATATGGTGGCTATTCAACAGCACTTTGTGGATTGTGGAGTGTGGATTAGACCATTTGGTAAGTTGATCTATATGATGCCTCCTTATATTTCGACGGAAGCGGACTTGAAAAAACTGGTCAACGCCATTGAAAGTGCGATCAATACCCTTTTCTAATTCATATCACGATCAATGATGAGGCCACAGTGCCTCATCCATCAACTTACACTTTTCGAACCGTTCGATACTCGGGGTCGGTCCAACACTTTGGCAGATCTTCTCCAGACAAGAACACTAAATCAGCCTTATTAAACTCCTCAGGCTCGGGCTTCTCTTCTCCCGCTTGGTAACTCCCTAACACGGTTCTATTAAAGAGGTTAGTTAAATCACTAGTCTCTATAATCTCAACCATTTCACCATTTGTTTTGTTTTTTAGAAACATCTCAATCATCTCCAAATTTACAATCTATCTAGGTAGAGTATAACTAAATATTAACAATCAGATTAATTAATTGCGGCAATATTAAGAAAGAATCAATCTCACTCGAGTGATTGTTTCAATCGTCGAATTCCTTCATCAATGGTGATCACTGGTGAATATTTGAGATCGCGCTTAGCAGCCGAAATATCAAAATAGTGTGCCGTTGAAAGTTGCTTAGCCACAAACCGAGTCATAACTGGTTCCTCAGTTTTATTCAGCAACGTATAGATGGTTTCTAATAAAAAACCTGCAACATACGCTAACGACGCTGGCACTCTTTTATCAACTTTTGGCAAACCGACACAGCCAATAATTTTGTTGAGCATCTCTGCCATCGTGATCGGCTGATCATTGCTTAGATAGTACGGCTTGCCTGCACATTGACTGTTAGAATGAGCGAGTGCGACTGCCGCTAATAGATGTGCATAAGCAGCATTATCAACATAGATGGTATCCACCAATTTATCTTCGCTACCCACCAGCTTTAATTTTTTGGCTTTTGCCCTGGCAATAACTCGAGGTACCAAATGACCATCCTCTGGTCCCCAAATCAGATGAGGTCGAAGGGCAACTGTCTTTAGCTCATCACTATTTGCTTCTAATACCATGGCTTCAGCCAGTGCTTTGGTTTCACCGTAATGGTTTAAAAAATGATTCGCGTAGGGTGCGCTTTCATCGATACCTGACTCATCAATACCATCAAACGTCACACTTGGTGTACTGGTGTAGATCAATTTATCTATACTGTGACTTTTACACGCTTCAATGATGTTTTTACAGCCAGTTACATTCGGTTTGAAATAACTCTCTCGGCTCCCCCATACTCCCGCTTTTGAAGCTACGTGAAAAACCACATCACAGCCCGCCATTGCAGACAAAACGTCATCATAATTGACGATGTCACCTTGTCGCATCACCACGCCCATATCACACAGTTCTGGATATTCTCCACGCGCAAAACCCGTCACCTTAATGCCTGCATCCAGCAACATTCTACAGATTACTTTACCGAGAAAACCTCCAGCGCCAGTAACAAAAGCGTGTTTGATACTATGTGGCAGCGACTCTAGATGGGGAAATATTGCCGGTTGCATCATATTAACCTCTTTTGTTCACGATTTCTTGTGCCCAAATAGCCAATTTTTCTCTGAAGATTTTAGCATTATGGCGAATATCTACTGGAAAATCAGCATGAACCAGAAATTCAGATATCCCTTGTGTATATGCATGTTGCTCTGCAATTTCAGTTAATTGGCTGAACAGTTCGTCTTGCTGTTGGGCTGTTGCTGCAGAGTGTAATTCGATGCAGATCAGAGGGCGTTTTAGTGTATTCATCGTGACACCTACCAAAGCAGAGCGTCTCACTAAAGGGTGAACATTAAAAATACGCTCGGTTGGAATAGAGAAATATGTCATTCTATCCAGAACACTCCCCACACCATCACACTCAACCCGATGCGCTTTACGACCGCACATCCATAATTTCCCCATGTCATCTATATAACCAAGATCGCCCATCCGGTGTCGGATTTGTTCACCATCCACAATCTTAGCAGCAACTGTGGCTTGGTCTCTTCGGTAATATTGACGGCTGACCATTGGCCCTTTCACGACTATCTCACCGATGCTTTTCGCTGGCACGGTTAACGCATCACTCCACACTTGGATCGGTTTTTCTGTTATCTCGATAATAGCGATCTCAACTCCATCAACGGGTAAGCCAACACAGATACCTCCACCTGCGTCAGTTATATCCGTTGTGGTAAGTAGATCAGAACTTGCAATTTTTGTCAGCGGCAGAGATTCGGTAGCGCCATATGAATTCAGCACTTCAATTCCTGATGTTAACATTTTACTGAAATGAGTAATCGAAGCTATGGTCGCAGGAGCACCAGCAGAAATAACACGTTTGAGCGTTGGTAATTGATGAATATGCTGGTCAGTGACTCCCGCTTTACCCAACACTTCAATCAATGCAGGGTTAGCAAAAAGATTACTGCATTGATAATGATCAATAGCAGCAAACAAGGTTGCTGGATCGGCCGTAATGGGTTTGCTTGCATCCATATCAGGAATGATTGAGGCCATGCCAAGTGCGGGGCCAAATAGCGAAAAAAGAGGGAAAGTGGCTAAATCTCGCTCTCCATTCTCTATCTGATAATCGGTTTTTAACACTTCTATCTGGGCTTCAAACATTCGGTGACTATAAACAACCCCTTTGGGTGTGCCTGTACTGCCACTGGTAAACAGGATGGCGGCCATCTCATCATCAGCTAACATAACCATTGGGTAAGGCTCATCATGGTCGTACTTACACTTTAATGATGCTAACGAGTCACCAGCAAGTAGCATATCCATAGCAAAACGAGTTAGCTTCCCACCATTTGTGACTGTAATCACGTGTTTGATGGAACTCTTACCCCAGCTAAAGATAGCTCGAGCTATTTGCGCTTTAACCACGCCAATAAACGCATCAGGTTGCGCTTCGATAAAGCACTGTTTTAAATTCTTCACCCCCATGCCAGGATCTACCAATATTGGTATAATACCCGCTTTGAATAACGCAAAGGTCAGAGCAAAAAAATCAAGACTTGGCGTGACCATCAGCACCGCCTTCATCCCTTTTTTAATACCATAATCGTTTAGAAGATGTGCAATAGCATCACTTTGTTGATCAAGTTGCGAAAAATTAAGCTCTTGATAACGGAAGTTTTTAGCAGAGAACGGAATTAGACGATGACTCGATTGTACGGCGACCGCCAGATCGTTAGGAGCATCAATTGTTGCTTGTTTTAAGTGTCGACATAGATTGGCGGTTCTATGTTGCTTTTCACTCATACGAGCTCCTTGAACTGACTATTTTATTTTGAGATCGGATTAGCAGCTAAGAAGCCACTGATCATTGGAATCACTTCCTCACTTGCATCTTCAAGAATGTAGTGACCACAATCAGCAAACTCATTCACTTGCGCGTGTGGCATCTTCTCTTTCCATTTGGCTAAAAAGTGTTTATCAAAAACAAAATCTTTTAAGCCCCAGCAGATGATTGTTGGAACAGTAGAGAACAATGGCAAACTATCTGCGATATCAGACACCATCTGATAGTTTCTATCCCCCACTTTTAATGGAATATCTTGCACGAACCTTAAGGTAGAGATGCGATTTGCCCATGAGTTAAAAGGAGCAACATACGCCTCTCTGATCGGTTTACTCATTGGTTTGCGTTTTACTCCAACATAAGAAGCCGCCGAAGAGAATGCATTAAAGCCTCTCACCAAGCAGGTGCCTAGTAGTGTATTACGACAAATATTAAGAGCCCACGGAAACGGTTTTGATTCAGGCAAGTGAAATGCACCGGTATTTAGAATCACTAGGCGCTTGATACGATTCGGGTAGCGAGCCGCATAGCCCATACCTATCATACCGCCCCAGTCATGAACGACTAAAGTGATATTGTCACGAATCTCTAATGATTCTAATAACGTCTCGAGATCGTCAATGCGATTTTTTAATGTGTAGTCGTATCCAGAGTCATCAGGTTTGTCGGAAAATCCGCAACCAATGTGATCAGGTACAATACATTGGTGATTAACACTCAATGCACTGACCAAATTGCGGTAATAGAATGACCAACTTGGGTTGCCGTGAACCATAACAACAGGCTCACCCTCACCTTCATTTAAATAGTGAAGTTGATTACCTTTTATATCAAGATAATTGCGCTTAAATGGCAACAGTGAATCTAGCATTTGTGTCCCTTTCATTGTTACCACTTCAGTCCAAGCATCATGCAGTTCAAACCACTACCTATACCTAGAAAACTGACATTGTCTCCTGGCTTTAAAAATCCATGCTCATGTGCCATTGCAGCGGTAACTGGTAGAGAAACACTACCCATATTACCCATCAAACGATATGTCGGGAACTCTTTACCTACAGGAATTTTCAGCGCGTTGAGCACCTGTTTACGGTTAGATGCACCTACTTGATGACAAATGACTTTATCAACCTGCTCAGTCACCCATTCACGTTGAGCTAAGAAATGCTCCCAAGTATCTTTAGCAAGCTTCACACCCTCTTTCAACAGTGTCACTCCATCGGTACGCATAAATTCACGATACAGTTGTGGTCCAACTTCTTTAAAACCCCATTCGCACAATTTATGGTGCTGAGGTGCCGATAAGTGACTTGCTCCTAACAGCTGGTGTTGCCGTTGATTGTTCAGCTGTAGAGTGCCATCAGTCAGAATAACCGCTACAGCCCCAGAGCTTCCAGTCAACGTCGCTAAAGATTGAGCGAAATTTTGCATGGTTGGTTCGGCAAGCATATGCTCTATCGTAATATCGACAATGTGCCTTGCTGACTCACACGAGACCACTAGCCCAGATTTTATCTGACCCAACTCAATTCGGTTCGCAATATCAAGAATTCCAGATAACACACCTAAACAGGCATTGCTGATGTCGTAAATAGCGGTATGGGTCGAAACACCCAGTTCGCCAGCAATTCGACATGCTGTCGCAGGTTCATGTTGATCACGACACACTCCGGTATAAACCACAGCGCCCAAATCATCGACATTGATACCTGTTTCATCGATAGCTTTTCGAGCTGCTGCCAAAGCACCATCTGAAAGTTTGTGATCTTTTGGCCACCAACGACGCTCTTCGATTCCAGTCAAAGCAGCCAGCTGCCCCATCGGAATACGAAATTTTGTATACAGCGGCGCTAAACGAGATTCAAGCTCGGAACTGGTGACCACTTGAGGCGCCAGCTCATAGGCTAGGCTATTTATAAAAACGCGGGAATATTTCATGCAACAGTAATAATTAACTCGCAATATTAGACATAAGGCGCCCAATATTTAGTATTTTTAGGCATAGGGCCGACATTTGAGCAAGAAACGGCTCAGGATTCAATAAAAACCACCAATTAAAGCTGTTTACGCCACTATTATTGCGTAGAATGTGACTTTTATGTTATCCAGCACAATAAAAAGAAATGTAGAGCAATATGACAACCGTTTATCATCACCCAGTACAAATATATTATGAAGACACCGATCATTCCGGTGTTGTCTATCATCCCAACTTTCTTAAATATTTTGAGCGCGCCCGCGAACACGTTATAGATAGTGATAAGCTAGCTCAGCTTTGGAATGAACATGGCCTCGGTTTTGCTGTATATAAAGCAAACATGACGTTTCAAGATGGGGTCGAATTTGCCGAAGTGTGTGACATTCGCACTACATTCTCTATTGATGGAAAATACAAAACGCTATGGCGACAAGAAGTATGGCGTCCAAACGCTACACGAGCAGCAGTAATTGGTGATATTGAAATGGTCTGTTTAGATAAAGAGAAGAGACTGCAACCCATTCCAGACCATCTTCTCAGCTCACTCTTGTCTAAATAGTCATTAAGGTGCACTGAATCTTTCGCTATTGATAACAGTTGCACCTCCGGTTTATCTCAAATATATTTCAATATTCTCGTTTCTGTCATTATTTGAACAATTTTTTGTAAACTATTATTTTCATTGTAAAAAATTAGAGTATTTACCCTAAAAAGTTCATAATCCCTAAAAAAACATACAGTTATTAATCCCTCATTAATTTACACAATAAAAACCACTCTTTTACTCCGGTCAAATCAGTTATAAATTACCCTTTAGTGTGTTGTATCCAATGGCAGCCTCCAGTAGTCTAGCCAACAATTAATGGATTGAGATCATTATCCAACAATATTTCAATGTTGATTCAGGTTACTGAAAAGAGTCAGCAAATTGTTGCCGGACACTAAAGATCAAATAGATACCTAACCTCTAGGTATTCAGTGGAGACTCATAATGAGCCAAGCACCAAAATCACCAGCTTCTTCAACAGAGAATAGTGAAGAAGATTCTCGTCTTAACAAACGCCTTAAAGATATGCCCGTTGCCATCGTCGGCATGGCAAGTATTTTTGCCAACTCTCGTTACCTCAATAAATTTTGGGATTTAATCAGCGACAAAATCGACGCCATCTCCGACATTCCTGATACACACTGGAAAACTGAAGATTATTACGACGCTGATAGAACAGCCGCAGATAAGTCTTACTGTAAACGTGGCGGCTTCATCCCAGAAGTTGATTTCAATCCTATGGAGTTTGGTCTTCCGCCAAATATCCTTGAATTAACGGATACCTCACAGCTTCTCTCACTTGTCGTCGCTAAAGAAGTATTAGCCGATGCGAATCTTGCAGAAGGTTATGACAAAGATAAAATTGGCATTACCTTAGGTGTTGGTGGTGGTCAGAAGATCAGCCAAAGCCTAAACGCACGTCTTCAATACCCTATCCTCAAAAAAGTATTTGCGAACAGTGGCATCAGTGACGCTGACAGTGAAATGCTGATTAAGAAGTTCCAAGACCAGTACATACATTGGGAAGAGAACTCATTCCCAGGTTCTCTTGGTAACGTGATTGCAGGCCGTATCGCTAACCGTTTTGATTTAGGTGGCATGAACTGTGTCGTTGATGCTGCATGTGCCGGCTCTTTAGCCGCTCTGCGTATGGCATTGAGCGAACTGGTTGATGGTCGTAGTGAAATGATGATCACTGGTGGCGTCTGTACAGATAACTCACCAACCATGTACATGAGCTTCTCTAAAACACCAGCATTCACCACGAATGACACTATCCAGCCATTCGATATTGATTCAAAAGGCATGATGATCGGTGAAGGTATTGGTATGTTGGCACTTAAACGTCTTGAAGATGCTGAACGCGATGGCGACCGTATCTACTCGGTGATAAAAGGCATCGGCGCTTCATCTGATGGTAAGTTCAAAAGCATTTACGCTCCGCGTCCATCAGGCCAAGCCAAAGCGCTTAGACGTGCCTATGATGACGCCGGATTTGCACCGCACACACTCGGGTTACTAGAAGCTCACGGTACAGGTACCGCTGCAGGTGATGCGGCTGAGTTTAGTGGTTTATCCACGGTGTTTGGTGAAGAGCTTGATACTAAACAGCACATCGCTTTAGGTTCGGTGAAATCACAAATCGGTCACACCAAATCAACCGCGGGTACTGCCGGTCTGATAAAAGCAGCGCTAGCACTGCATCATAAAGTACTGCCAGCAACGATTAATGTTTCTGAACCAAATCCTAAATTAGACATTAAAGATTCGCCTTTCTACTTAAACACAGAAACGCGCCCTTGGATGCAACGCACTGACGGCACTCCTCGTCGTGCTGGAGTCAGCTCATTCGGTTTTGGTGGCACCAACTTCCACGTAGTATTAGAAGAGCACAGCACTGAACATCTACGTGGTGATAAATATCGTCAGCGTCAAGTTCCGCAAACTCTGCTATTTAGCGCTACAAATAAAAATGAACTGCAGGCTCAACTTAAGCAGCTTTCTTCGGACCTATCGAGCCAATCGATTTCGTTTGAAACGGTAGTTGCAGATAATGCACTGCGCACGCTTGATAACACTCATGCTCGTTTAGGTTTAGTGGCAACAACTGCGCAAGAGTTACAAACCCTAATTACACAAGCCGTCAGCTCGTTAGAGGCACAATCGGCTACTCACTGGCAGTTACCAAGTGGTACTAGCTATCGTGACAGTGCATTTGTTACTAAGAAGTCTAAAATCGCCGCACTGTTTGCAGGTCAAGGTTCACAATACCTAAACATGGGTCGTGAACTGGCGTGTTACTTCCCAGAAATGCGAGATCAAATTGCCCAGTCTGATCAAGTGTTTGGTGCTAACAACAAAACGCCGCTCTCTAGCGTATTGTTCCCAATCCCAACCTTCAACAGTGAAGATGCAGCCACTCAACAGGCGGCACTGACCAATACGGCCAATGCGCAAAGTGCGATTGGCGCATTGTCTATGGGTCAATATCAGTTAATGACTCAAGCTGGCTTTACACCAGACATGGTTGCAGGTCACAGCTTTGGTGAGTTAACTGCTCTGTGCGCTTCAGGTGTTATCTCACAAGAAGATTACTACCAATTAGCCTTTGCTCGTGGTGATGCAATGGCTGCAACGCCTGCTGAAGGTGATAGCGGTACCATGTACGCCGTTATTATTGGCGAAGCCGCTGACCGTTCTAAAGTTGAAGCGATTACTGCCAAGTTTGATGGTGTTAGCATCGCAAACTTTAATGCACCCACTCAGCTGGTAATTGCAGGACCAACAGTCTCAGCTCAACAAGCGGCGGCATCACTTGAAGACGCTGGATTTAAAGCGATTTCACTGCCCGTTTCTGGCGCTTTCCACACCCCATTGGTTGGACATGCACAGAAGCCATTTGCTAGCGCGATTGAAAAAGTGTCGTTTACCAAACCAAGTATTGCGCTCTACTCAAATGCGACCGGTGCTCAGTACAAAAATGAAGCCCGCACCATTAAGAAAGAGTTCAAGCAGCACATGTTGCAATCGGTTCGCTTTAGTGATCAGCTAAGCGCCATGTATGACGCAGGTGCTCGACTGTTTGTTGAGTTCGGACCAAAGAACATCTTACAGAAGTTAGTCGAGAAGACACTGGCGGATAAAGGCGAAGAGTTAATTGCGATCAGCTTAAACCCGAACCCTAAAGGCGACAGTGATGCTCAGTTCCGCCTAGCAGCAGTCCAGTTGGCAGTTGCTGGTATTGAGCTTAATAACATTGACCCTTATCAAGCTGACATTGCTGCTCCAGCAGCGGTATCACCAATGAACATTAAACTTAGCGCAGCCAATCATATTAGTCCGGCGACGCGAGCAAAAATGGATAAATCATTAACAACAGGTTCAGTAACACTTGAGAAAGAGGTCGTTGAAAAAGTGGTTGAAAAAATTGTAGAGAAAGAAGTGATTAAAACAGTAGTACAACAAGTACCCGTCGCCGCAGCACAAACTGCGACAGCAAGCCCTGCGATGGTCAATGCACAACCTACCCCAATCACTCACACCGCACCAGTAAACAGTGGCAGCTCATTAGATGCTTTCTTTACAGCTCAACAACAAGCGGCTGAACTGCACCAGCAATTCTTAGCGATTCCACAGCAGTACGGTGATACGTTTACCACCTTAATGGCTGAACACACCAAAATGGCGGCGGCAGGTATTGCAATCCCTGAGAGCCTACAACGCTCAATGGAGATGTTCCACCAGCATCAATCTGAAACGCTAAAAGCGCACGCAAATTTCTTAGCACACCAAGCTCATGGTACAGAAGCATTAACCAGCAGCTTAACTGGCGCCGTTATTTCAACGGCAGCACCCGTTTATCAGGCACCGGTAAATCAAGCGCCGATCACTCAAGTAACTTCAGCGCCTGCTCAACCAGCCGTTCAAGCCACACCGGTGGTCACTGCTACGCCAGCGCCTGTTGCTGCACCTGTTGCGATCAAGCCTGCACCGATTGCTCAACCTGTGGTTACTCCGATTATCATTCCTGCACCTGTTGCCGCTCCTGAGACTGTAAACGCTGATGCAAAAGCAGTCATGTTAGAAGTGGTGGCAGAGAAAACTGGTTACCCTACTGAGATGCTCGACCTTGAGATGGATATGGAAGCGGATCTAGGTATCGACTCCATTAAACGTGTTGAGATTCTAGGTACTGTTCAAGAGCAGATGCCGCACCTGCCTGAGCTTAACCCTGAAGATCTAGCTGAGTGTCGTACATTGGGCGAAATCGTTAGTTACATGAACAGCAAGATGGGAGCATCTGCACCTGTTTCAGTTGCACCTGTCACTCAAGCTAGCAGCGGTTTAGATGCATCAACAGTACAACACACCATGTTAGAAGTGGTTGCGGATAAGACCGGCTACCCTACTGAGATGCTTGACCTGAGCATGGACATGGAAGCGGATCTAGGTATCGACTCAATCAAGCGTGTTGAAATTCTTGGCACAGTGCAAGAGCAGCTACCAACTCTGCCAGAACTTAACCCTGAAGACTTAGCAGAGTGTCGTACACTGGGCGAAATCGTTGACTACATGAACAGCAAGCTCGATTCCACATCAGTTGCCGCATCACCTGCTGCTCAAGCACCCGTTGCAAGTGGTCTTGATGCATCAACAGTTCAAAACACCATGTTAGAAGTCGTTGCTGATAAGACTGGCTACCCGACTGAAATGCTCGATCTAGCAATGGACATGGAGGCCGATTTAGGTATCGACTCCATCAAACGTGTTGAAATCCTAGGCACAGTGCAAGAGCAGCTACCGACTCTGCCTGAGCTTAACCCTGAAGATCTTGCTGAGTGCCGCACTCTGGGCGAAATCGTTGACTACATGAACAGCAAACTGGGTGCGGTTGCCCCTGTTGCTGAAGTGTTGGCAACAGCGCCTACAGCAACATCAAACAGTGGTTTAGATGCAGCGCAAGTTCAAGCGACCATGCTTGAAGTGGTTGCTGATAAAACAGGTTACCCCGCTGAAATGTTAGATCTTGCCATGGATATGGAAGCCGATTTAGGTATCGACTCCATCAAACGCGTAGAGATTCTAGGCACGGTACAAGAACAACTACCGACTCTACCTGAGCTTAACCCTGAAGATCTTGCTGAGTGCCGTACTCTGGGCGAAATCGTGGACTACATGAACAGCAAACTTCCTGCTGCTTCATCAGTCTCTTCAGCACCAATCACAACGGAAATACCGGCTGTTCAAGCTTCTGGTTTAGATGCGACTCTCGTACAGAACACCATGATGAATGTTGTCGCTGACAAAACCGGCTACCCAGCTGAGATGTTAGACCTAGCGATGGATATGGAAGCCGATTTAGGTATTGACTCCATCAAACGTGTAGAGATTCTAGGCACGGTGCAAGAGCAACTACCGACTCTGCCTGAGCTTAACCCTGAAGACTTAGCAGAGTGTCGTACATTAGGCGAAATCGTCACTTACATGCAGAGCAAACTTGGTGATTCAGCAACAGTTGCTACTGCACCTGCTGCAATATCGGCACCTGCCACACCAAATGTTGAATTGCCTCCACACAGCGAGGTAGCACTAAAAAAGCTACCATCGGCGGATAAATTAACAGACTGCTTCTCAACCGACGGCTGTATTGTGATCACAGATGATGGACACAATGCTGGCGTTCTGGCTGAAAAACTAACGGCCAACAACCTAAACGTGGTTGTGGTTCGTAATGCGGCCTTATCTGTCGATGCTGACAAACAGCAACAATCTCCTCTTAACAGCGATATCGCGAGTTACCAGTTAAGCGACAACAGTGAAGAGGCGATAAAAGCACTCATCACTGATATTGAGAAAAAACACTCTTCGATCTCTGGCTTTGTTCATTTACAGCCTCAAATCACCGACTCAAGCAGTGCTGCCGTTATCTTAGATGACTCAGCAAAAGAGAGTGTAGAGCACGCTTTCTTATGGGCAAAACTGTTACAACCAACACTGACTAAAGCCGATACTAAACGTCGTAGCTTTATCACAGTGAGTCGTATTGATGGTGGCTTCGGTTACCTAAACCGCGACCTTTTGTTAAAAGCGGATCTTAACCAAGCTGGACTGTCTGGTTTAACCAAGACCTTAAGCCATGAGTGGGACAACGTATTCTGTCGCGCACTTGATATCGCCCCAACCGTTGAAGCGAGAGACTTTGCTGATGCGATTGTTGCTGAGTTATTTGACGCTAACACTCGCGCTATCGAAGTCGGTATTAGTGAGTCAGGGCGTATGGCACTGGTTGCTGGTGTAGCTTTAAACAAAACCGCAGCGGCAACCCTTGATGCTAGTGATAAAGTACTGGTAACGGGTGGTGCTAAAGGGGTGACCTTTGAGTGTGCTTTAACCTTAGCCAAACAGTGCAAATCTCACTTTGTATTAGCGGGTCGCAGTCAGTTCATGACTCAATCTGAGTTGCCACAATGGGCTCAAAATAAGACAGAGAGTGAACTTAAAGTTTCTGCTATTGCTCACCTTCAAGCATCCGGTGATAAACCAACACCGAAAAAAGTAGATGCGCTACTGTGGCCTGTGTTGAGTAGCATTGAAATCAACAACGCCCTCGCCGCATTTAGTGACGCAGGTGCAACGGCTGAGTACATTAGCTTAGACGTTTCAAACCAGCAATCTGTTGCTAATACGCTGGTTAAAGTGACGGGAATTACTGGTCTTATTCATGGTGCTGGCGTTTTAGCAGATAAACACATTCAAGATAAAACCTTGGATGAACTGAATCGTGTTTACGGTACTAAAGTAGGTGGTCTGAACGCGATACTCTCTGCGCTAGATAGCAGCAAACTTAAGCTGTTTGCTATGTTCTCATCAGCGGCAGGTTTCTACGGGAATACCGGACAGAGCGACTACGCCATGTCTAACGATATTCTTAACAAAGCCTCTTTGCAGTTTTCAGCAAGGTTCCCGCAAGCCAAAGTAATGAGCTTCAACTGGGGTCCTTGGGATGGCGGAATGGTCAACCCTGCGCTGAAGAAAATGTTCACTGACCGTGGTGTCTATGTGATTCCACTACAAGCAGGTGCTGAGCTATTCAGTTCACAGCTGCTCAGTGAATCTGGTGTCCAGCTTCTGGTGGGTACTGACATGCAAGGCAACAGTGAAGAGAACAAGGAAAACAGCGTAAAAAAGCTTAATGCGGAGTCTGTGCAGTCTGCAGAGGTTCCGCATCTAACTGATAAGGTGACGGTTGTACGTCACCTTGACCCTACAGCGTTACCATTCATTGCAGATCACTGCATTGCGGGTAACCCTGTACTGCCAACCGTCTGTGCTATCCAGTGGATGCGCGAGATTGCTGAGCAGCAGTTGGGCGCTGTGGTTGAGGTTCACGACTATAAGTTATTAAAAGGCATTATCTTTGAATCTGATGAGGTTCAAGAGCTGACGTTAACACTAACACCTGACGGTGAAGGTAAAACCTCTGCAATGATTACGAGCCAAGGTCGCCCTCAATACAGAGCAAGCTTAGTGGTTCCAAGCAAAAAAGTGAGCACCACCAAAACGTTTAAAAATGGTCAGGTTGTCACGACTCGTAATGAGCTTTACAGCAATGGTACTCTGTTTCATGGCCCGAGATTACAAGGGATAGAATCAGTACAACGTTTTGATGATGCAGGCCTGCTTGTTCGTTGTCACTTACCTGTAGTGAGTGAATCAGATTGCGGCGCTTTTGCACCAAGCCAACAGTTTGGTGGCAGTCAACCTTTCGCTGAAGATCTACTGTTACAAGCGATGCTGGTATGGGCGAGATTACAGTATGGTGCGGCAAGTCTGCCTTCAACCATTGCTGAATTTCGTTCTCACCTACCGTTTGTCAGTGGCGATCAAGGTTGGATAGAGCTGGAAGTGGTGAAAACCACACCGCGCTCGCTAATGGCTAATGTCTCTTTGTATCATCAAGATGGACAGTTAAGTGCCACTATGAACGGGGCAAAAGTCACGATCAGTAAATCACTTAATGATGCCTTTTTGCCAGCAACGGCAGCGGTAAAGGAGCCACTACTCTAGTGACTGATTCAACTAACAGAGCGATGCCATTGCGCATCGCTATTTTAGCTCTGCCTTGTGCAGAGCTAAATGCGTATGGACAACGCAGCAATTTACCCGTTGTCACACTTGAGTTAAATAGCGCGTCTGCCACTTTGTCTGCTGTGATTACTCAAGTTATCGATGCTGTTTCTAAGGGTAATCTTGTCATTGTCACTCAGCAAGACAGCGTAACCGGATTGATCTTTCTGGACGGTTTATCTGCCGCTAAAGAACGCATTCATCCTCACGCTTATTTGGCAGGTTACCACTCAGCGGAGTGTGCCACTCAAGCTTTAACTCAAGCTACTTTACAAGCTAAGCGTTTGCCCACTGATATTACTCTTAATCAACAGTCTGATTCTCGTCTAGCTAATGATCAATTCACGGATTTATGCACACTGATCGGTCACTTTGTACAACGCACAGTCCCTGCTACTGAAGCAATTCGAAACAAAACTGCCGACCACTACTGGTTTAGCCACTTCCATCAAGCACGTGTTGCCAGTTTGACCCTGCTTGATTCGGCAACAAACAGCACCGGCCTAATTCTGACTCAAGGTACTCAATTAACAGCAGCGTCCCTGCTCCACTCTGAGTCTCTCTTTTTTGTCATCTGCGCAAATCATCAATCTGAGTTATTGTCTCAATTAGAGCAACTGCAACATCAAACTGCTGAAGGTGGCGATCTCAATGCATTAATGATGCACTGTCTATTGGGTTACTCAACCTGCAAGTCGTTAGCCTTGGTGATTCAAGCAACCAGCCTTCAAGCACTGCATACTGAAATAGCAGCAATGAAAGCTGCAATACCGGCAGCTTTTACTGAAAACAGATCATACCGAACCCCTGCAGGCAGCTGTTTTGTTGCTAATCATGGTAAAGGGTTAGGAGAATCGGGCCTTACTTTTGTCTACCCAGGTGTCGGTACGGTTTATGGTGGCATGCTCAATGAACTGCATCGCTATTTCCCAAACCTGTATGCCAAACTAGAGCGTGAAGGTAATCTCAAAGAGATGCTACAAGCCGAGCATATCTATGGTGAAAACGCAGCAGCAATGAGTTTAAGTCAGCTTGCCATTGCCGGTGTTGGCAGCAGTTATCTATTTACTAAACTGCTGTGTGATGAGTTTGCGGTTAAGCCTAACTTTGCACTAGGTTACTCCAAAGGTGAGGCATCAATGTGGGCCAGCCTAGGTGTGTGGAATAATCCTCACGCTCTGATTGAAGCGACCAAAACCAGTCCGATTTTCACCACCGCTATTTCTGGTGAACTCACGGCAGTGCGTGAAGCTTGGCAGTTGAACGATAGCGAAACCATTACATGGAATAGCTTTGTGGTTCGATGTGATGCTCAAACCATACAAACAGCCCTCATTGACTTCCCACACGTTTACCTCGCTATTATTCAAGGGGATACTTGTGTTCTCGCCGGTTGTGAGCAGCAGTGTAAAGCGTTGCTGAAACAAATTAAGAAACGGGGCATTGCCGCGAATCGAGTCACGGCAATGCATACCGCTCCAGCCATGAATCAGCACCAACAAGTGCATGATTTTTATAATCAACCACTGTGCGAGCCACTGCCTACTGATATTAAATTCATCAGCGCAGCAGGTTCATTGGCCAAAAATAGTAACCAACCTATTGAGCTAAATCGCCAAAGTATTGCCCTCTCCATCGCGGATACTTTCTGTAATGGTCTTGATTTTACTGACCTCATCAACAAAGCACGCGGCCATGGAGCCTCACTGTTTGTTGAAATAGGTGCAGACAGGCAAACCGCCACCTTAATCGACAAGATCAATGCGCAATCCGCGCCAGAACATGGTTCTACCTTTGCAACAGCAATTGCTATTGATGCTAAAGGTGGCAGTGATGCAACCAACTTACTTAAATGTATTGCACAATTAATTACGCACCGAGTGCCGCTCTCTATTGAGCCTCTCATTGCAGGGCTTACTCGCCTGCAAGATGCGCAGTCAGATTCTCTGGCAACAGCAAAACAAATGAAAGAAGGACAGTCAGTTTGAGTTCTCCAAAATCTAAAATTGCTATCGTTGGTTTAGCCAACCTCTATCCAGATGCCAAAACTCCACAACAGTTTTGGGACAATCTTGTACAGCTCAAAGATTCTCGTACTCCTTTATCTGCCGAAAAGTTAGGAGCAAATCCTGCTGACTATCAAGGCGTTCAAGGCGAATCTGATCGTTTTTACTGCGATAAAGGGGGTTACATTGAAAACTTCCACTTCGATGCCAACGGCTACCAACAGCCAGCTGAGCACTTTCAAGGGCTAGATCAGAGCTTCTTATGGGCACTGGATACCAGCCGTAAAGCACTGGCAGACGCGGGTATTAAATTAAATGCAGAGATCCTAGAGCGAACTGGTGTGATCATGGGAGCGCTGTCGTTTCCAACCACCAACTCCAATGAACTCTTCGTACCCATCTACCATTCAGTAGTGGAGAAAGCACTTAAAGAGAAACTCAACAGTGAGCAGTTCTCTTTACAAGCTTTTGATGCGCAATCAACAAACAAAAATACCACTCGCAGTGTTGCGATTAACGGCTCAATAGCTCATAACGCGTCAAAAGTTGTTGCTGATGCACTTGGCCTTGGCAGCGCTCAACTTAGTCTTGATGCGGCTTGTGCCAGCTCTGTTTATTCGTTAAAACTGGCGTGTGATTACCTCTCCACAGGTAAAGCGGACATGATGTTGGCGGGGGCGGTATCAGGTGCCGACCCATTTTTCATCAACATGGGCTTCTCTATTTTCCACGCTTACCCCGACCACGGCGTGTCAGTCCCTTTTGACTCAAACAGTAAAGGACTATTCGCAGGTGAAGGCGCAGGTGTATTAGTACTGAAACGTCTTGAGGATGCACAGCGTGATGGTGACCATGTTTATGCTGTCGTCAGTGGTGTTGGCCTCTCAAATGACGGTAAAGGTCAATTTGTCTTAAGCCCAAACAGCAAAGGGCAAGTACAAGCATTTGAACGTGCTTATGAGTCATCAGAACTTCAGCCAGAATCTATTGAAGTCATAGAGTGTCATGCCACGGGAACGCCTTTGGGTGATAAAGTTGAACTGACCTCTATGGAGCGTTTTTTCAGTGACAAACTCAATGGCAGTGCGACTCCGCTTATTGGCTCAGCAAAATCAAACCTTGGACACCTGCTAACAGCCGCTGGTATGCCGGGGATCATGAAAATGATCTTTGCAATGAAAGAAAAACTGCTACCACCAAGTGTCAACTTAAAAACACCACTTAGCTCACCTGACGGGTTGTTTGGTAGCCATACTCTACCAACCGCAGTCCAGCCTTGGCCGGTAAAAGAGCAAAACATTGAGCGCCACGCCGGTGTCTCCGTCTTTGGTTTTGGTGGCTGCAATGCTCACTTATTGCTTGAATCGTACTCTGATTTGAATGAGGCGAGCGGCTTTAATAACTCAGCAGACTCAGCGCCTCTTGCGAGCAAACAGATAGAATTTAACATTACCGGTTTGGCCTCTCACTTTGGACCTCTCACTTCAGTAAATGCCTTCAACCAAGCGATTCAGCAAGATCATAATGCCTTCATTGATCTTCCCGCCAAGCGTTGGAAAGGGATTAATGAACACCCTGAACTACTCGCGACCTTTGGTTTAGATGCCGTGCCTCAAGGTGCTTATATCGATCAATTTGAGTTGGATTTCTTACGCTTTAAAGTGCCACCAAACGAAGATGACCGCTTGATCTCTCAACAGCTATTATTGATGAAAATAGCTGACGAAGCGATTCGAGATGCCAACTTAGTGGCCGGACAGAAAGTGGCAATATTGGTTGCTATGGAAACGGAGCTTGAACTTCATCAGTTCCGCGGACGTGTTAATTTACATACGCAGCTAGCACAAAGCTTTAAAGCAATGGGTGTCGAGTTAACCACTTCGGAATACCAAGCGCTTGAAGCTATCACCATGGACAGTGTATTAGACGCCGCTAAATTGAATCAGTACACCAGTTTTATTGGTAATATTATGGCCTCTAGAATCGCCTCATTATGGGATTTCAATGGACCCGCCTTTACCATCTCAGCAGGGGACCAATCGGTTGCTCGTTGTGTTGATGTTGCGCAAAACTTAATGTCTCAAGAGTCTCTTGATGCTGTCGTCATTGCAGCAGTTGATTTAAGTGGTAGCGCCGAACAAGTGTTACTTAAAAATCAACAATCAACTGTTGATACCACGTGGAAAGTAGGCGAAGGCGCTGGTGCAGTGGTTTTAGTTGATAGTCAATCAGCAACGACCGCTGACAGCTACGCTCAAATTAACGCATTAGAGTTCAGCCGTTCACACTCATCTTCTGCCGCGACAGACCGACTACTGACTCAAACCGCGACAGCAACTGAGTCAATTTCAGTCGTTGAATTAAACCACTCCGCAACCGTTCGCTCCTCTTTTGCCACAGACGTTTTTTCGCCAACCTGCAAACAGACTCAAGCAGAGCAGCGCGTCGGACACTGTTACGCCGCCTCTGGTATGGCGAGCTTGTTGCACGGTCTGCTTAACTTGAACGCCCAACCTGCGTCTCAAGCACAAAAAGCGGCTCTAGTAGTCACAGACAGTGAGCAGCAGTGTTCACAGATATTGCTGACTCAACAGCCGACACAGCAGAGCGCCCTTAATGCACGTTTGTCTGAAGAGCTGGTTATCGATGCAAAAATTAAACTGGTGAGAAACGTCACATTAGGTGGCCGAAATATCCACCAGCACATTATCTCTACTGAGTTGACTGAATTGTCATCAATACAACAAAAAATTGCGTCTGCACAGCCTATTATTGCTGCTGTACAGCCATCTGTTTCTGAACATGTTCTTCAAACTAAGAACCAACCACAAGCGCCATCTACTCCGATTGCGCCGACCACAGGGTTTAAACATAGTATGACCAACAAGATTTCAAATCCCGAGTTACTAACGCCATTCCAACACAACCAGATGTTGGCTCAACAAGTTCATAAAGCGTTCTTACAAAACCGTGAACAAGGGCTTAAGTTAGCCGATGCCCTGTTAAAGGCTCAAATTGCCCAAGCGACTGGACAACCTCAAGCCGCTGTTTCGGCACCTATTGCTACTCAAATACCAGTACCGGATCACTCATCGCAAATTCACGCTTATGTAGCACCAACCCCTGAGCGTAAACCTTGTATTTGGGATTATGATGATCTGGTTGAGTACGCTGAAGGGGATATTGCCAATGTGTTTGGTTCTGATTATGCCATCATCGATAACTATTCACGCCGTGTAAGACTGCCGACCACCGATTACCTATTGGTCTCTCGTGTCACCAAACTTGACGCCACCATGCTTGAGTACAAACCAAGTACCATGACCACCGAGTATGACATTCCTGTTGATGCTCCATACTTGGTAGATGGCCAAATTCCATGGGCAGTCGCGGTTGAGTCTGGTCAGTGTGATTTAATGCTGATCAGCTACTTAGGTATCGATTTTGAAAACAAGGGAGATCGCGTTTATCGTCTGCTTGATTGCACCCTCACCTTCTTAGAAGATTTGCCGCGTGGTGGCGATACGCTACGCTACGACATCTCAATCAAGAATTTTGCCCGTAACGGCGATACCCTGTTGTTCTTCTTCTCTTACGAATGTTTCGTTGGTGATAAGATGGTTCTTAAGATGGATGGCGGTTGTGCGGGTTTCTTCACCGATGAAGAGCTTGCTGACGGTAAAGGCGTAATCCACACTGAAGATGAGATCAATGCACGTAAACTGGCGGTTAAGCAACGTTTTACTCCGCTACTAAATTGCAACAAAACGCAATTTAGCTATCCTGAATTGCATCACTTACTCAACGCTAATATAACGGGCTGTTTTGGCCCAAGTCACGCTCACGTAGTGCACCAACCATCACTTTGCTTTAGCTCTGAAAAGTTCATGATGATCGAGCAGATTAATCATGTCGATCCGCAAGGTGGAACATGGGGACTGGGTTTAATTGAAGGGCAAAAGCAACTAGAACCAGATCACTGGTATTTCCCATGTCATTTCAAAGATGACTCGGTAATGGCGGGTTCATTGATGGCAGAAGGTTGTGGTCAATTATTGCAATTCTTTATGTTGCATCTTGGTATGCACACGTTAACCAGTAATGGACGTTTTCAACCTCTTGAAAATGCTTCACAACAAGTGCGTTGTCGTGGTCAAGTTCTACCGCAATCTGGTGTACTGACTTATCGCATGGAAGTGACTGAAATTGGCACATCTCCTCGTCCATACGCAAAAGCGAACATTGATATCCTTCTTAACGGTAAAGTGGTAGTGGATTTCAAAAACTTAGGAGTGATGATCAAAGAGGAAGATGAGTGTACTCGCTACCTGCCAAGTTCAGAGGCTGAACAAGTTATCGTTTCAAATACAGTCTCCATTAATCAATCTGCCTCTGTTAATGCGCCATTGATGTCTCAGATCCCTGATTTACAAACTGCGCCAAACAAAGGGGTGGTTCCTCTACAACACATTGAGGCACCGTTAACACCAGATTACCCTAACCGTACTCCTGATAGCGTACCTTTCACGCCGTATCATATGTTTGAATTTGCGACAGGTAACATTGAGAAGTGTTTTGGCCCCGATTTTGATATCTATCGCGGCATGATCCCACCACGTACGCCATGTGGTGACCTACAACTGACCACTCGTGTGATCGAAGTAAACGGTGAGCGTGGTAACTTCAAAACACCGTCATCGTGTATTGCTGAATACGAAGTACCTGCTGACGCGTGGTATTTTGATGAGAACAGCCATCAAACATTGATGCCATATTCAGTGTTGATGGAAATTTCGCTACAGCCAAATGGTTTCATTTCAGGTTACATGGGTACGACTCTTGGTTTCCCTGGTCTTGAACTCTTCTTCCGTAACTTAGATGGCAGCGGAAAAATGCTACGCAACGTTGATCTTCGAGGCAAAACCATCGTCAATGATTCTCGTCTGCTCTCTACCGTCATGATGGGCACCAACATTATACAAAGCTTTACATTTGAACTAAGCACTGACGGCATTCCATTCTATGAAGGTAAAGCGGTCTTTGGTTATTTCAAAGGCGAAGCACTTAAAGATCAGCTCGGTTTAGACAATGGCAAGGTGACTCACGCTTGGCATGTTGATAACAACCAAACTCCTGATCAAACCATCAATCTATTGGACAAGAACACGCGCTACTTCAATGCACCTGTTTCTGCCCAAGGGCTTGAACAGACACACTACAAACTGGCAGGTGGCCGCCTTAATTTCATCGACACAGTGAAAATTACCACTGGTGGCGGCAAAGCAGGGTTAGATTACCTTTATGCTGAACGTACGATTGACCCAAGTGACTGGTTCTTCCAATTCCACTTCCATCAAGATCCAGTAATGCCTGGCTCACTTGGTGTAGAAGCGATCATCGAACTGATGCAAACTTACGCCATCAATAAAGATCTTGGTGCTGGTTTTACCAATCCGAAATTTGGTCAAATCCAATCAGAAGTGAAGTGGAAATATCGTGGACAGATCAATCCGCTTAACAAGCAGATGTCACTGGATGTCCACATTACCGCTATTAAAGATGAAGACGGCAAGAAAATTATTATTGGTGATGCCAACTTAAGTAAAGATGGGCTTCGTATTTATGAAGTAGCTGATATCGCAATCTGTATAGAAGAGGCCTAAGCGAGATTATGACAATGAATAACACATTAACCAACAACGAAAAGCTGACACCTTGGCCATGGCAGGTTGAAGAGTCAACGACTGAGTTCAGCGAAGCCGCTATTACTAAAATACTCAAAGATTTCACTATGGGTTGTTATGCTATCGCCCACCCTGAAAAAGGGTTAGGCCTTAGCCAGCAAGCGAATATCACATCAAACGATAGCGCCAGCGCCAAAGGGACACACCCTGTCAGTGCTTTTGCTCCTGCTTTGGGTACTCAAAGCTTAGGCGATGCAGATTTTCGTCGTGTTCATGGCGTCAAATACGCCTATTACGCTGGTGCAATGGCCAATGGTATCTCTTCAGAAGAGTTAGTGATTACTCTTGGTCAAGCTGGGATCTTATGTTCATTTGGTGCGGCAGGTTTAATTCCTTCTCGCGTTGAACAAGCGATCACTCGCATTCAAGCAGCGCTGCCTAACGGGCCTTATGCATTCAACTTGATCCACAGCCCAAGCGAACCTGCACTAGAACGTGGCAGTGTTGAGCTATTTTTAAAGCATAAAGTACGCACAGTTGAAGCCTCTGCCTTTCTTAATTTAACGCCGCAAATCGTTCAATATCGCGCAGCTGGTCTTAGCCGTAATGCAAAAGGCGAGATTAACATTGCCAATAAAGTGATTGCTAAAGTGAGCCGCACCGAAGTTGCTCGTCACTTCATGCAGCCAGCTCCTGCTAAAATGCTGCAAGGCTTGGTGGATGACGGTCGCATTACTGCCGAGCAGATGGAGTTAGCACAGCTGGTTCCTATGGCGGATGACATTACCGCCGAAGCAGATTCAGGCGGCCACACAGATAACCGTCCATTAGTTACTCTTTTGCCTACTATTTTGGCATTAAAAGATGAGATACAAGCAGAGTATAACTTCAACCCACCACTACGTGTAGGTACGGGTGGAGGTGTAGGTACTCCAGATGCGGCACTTGCAGCCTTTAACATGGGCGCTGCTTACATTGTCACAGGCTCAATTAATCAAGCGTGCGTCGAAGCTGGCGCCAGTGAGCATACTCGTAAACTGCTTTCAACGACTGAGATGGCTGATGTCGCGATGGCACCAGCAGCAGATATGTTCGAGATGGGTGTGAAACTGCAAGTAGTGAAGCGCGGTACTCTTTTTCCAATGCGCGCTAACAAACTGTACGATCTGTATATACGTTATGACTCTATTGAAGATATTCCAGTCGCTGAACGTGAGAAGCTTGAAAAGCAGGTTTTTCGCTCAACGTTAGATGATATCTGGGCAGGTACCGTGGCACACTTTAACGAGCGTGACCCAAAACAGATTGAACGCGCACAAGGTAACCCTAAGCGTAAAATGGCACTGATTTTCAGGTGGTATCTGGGGCTTTCTAGTCGCTGGTCTAACAGCGGTGAAGTAGGCCGTGAAATGGATTATCAAATTTGGGCAGGCCCTGCACTCGGCGCATTTAATGCGTGGGCTAAAGGGTCATACCTTGATGATTATACTCAGCGTAATGCTGTCGACCTTGCCAAGCATTTAATGTATGGCGCAGCCTATCTGTCTCGCGTTAATTTATTGCTATCACAGGGTGTCAATCTTCCGCAATCGATTATCCGTTGGAAACCAACAGACCGAATGGCATAACTCGTACTTAGAGTCACTTGACTATTTCGACCGCGCAGGCCGCGGTCGAATTTTATTTTCATCCTCTAAATTCTTCACCACACCCTTCAGTAATAGAACTATCATTAAACAAACTGTTCGCCATTATCTAAAAGTAAGCATCGTTGGAGAATCTATATGCAGTATATTTTCGTCACCTCTGTCGAGCAGCTTCCCATCGTATTATCCAAATTTAGAATACAATGTTTTAAAGTCACAGCGCCACTGCTCGTGACCGTTTGTCTACTCACTTTTTACTACCAAACTAGTCTCATTTTTCCATTAGCCGCGTTTTTTCTTTCACTCTATTACTATTTAACAACTAGCCTAAAAATCAAGAATCTACCTCAATTCCATCACAGCTATATGCTGATCATTGACATGAAGCTGCATACGCTACGCATAATAGAAGAGGTATTCGATAAAACGGTGAGTTTTGATAAAGTCATTAGCGTTAATACTTCAAGTAACCATGCGGTCAGCCTTGAGTTAACCCATAACAATTCACTCTGTTTAGAGGGCTACCAGAATCAAGAGGAACTTGCTGTAATCATTGAAGGACTATTTAACAGTAGAACGACAAAATCGACAAAAAAAGAGAGAGGCCAATAGGCCTCTCTCTGAATTTATCATTTTTAGTTAGAATCTTTTTCTTCTGAATCTAACCCTTCACGTCCGTTGTGGAAAGTTCTGTACGCTAAAACCATCAGCGTAATAATAATTTTAGAACTCAACCAGATCATTAATGGAAAAAGCACCTTTGTATTAAAACATTTGCTGACGTTATTATATCAATACTTGATTAATTTGCTAGTCGAAATAAATATTTCCCATGTTATTAACTCGTAACAAATTGTGTATTAAACATCGACTATCTGCTTCATACGCTCTTGTACAACATCAATCAAAAGATCGGGCTGAAACTTAGAAATAAACCGATTACAGCCCACTTTCTTAACCATAGCTTCATTGAAATTACCACTGAGCGAGGTATTTAAAGCGATAAAGAGATCTTTCATTCTAGGGTCGGTTCGAATTTCATGAGTTAACGTATACCCATCCATCTCTGGCATCTCTGCATCAGTGAACATCATTAATATTTCATCCGTCACTGTTTTTCCTTCATCGCACCAGCCCTTCAACAAATCAATCGCTTGCTTACCATCGTTACACTCAATGATCTCTAAACCGACCTGTTTCAATGTTTCACGCACTTGAGATCTTGCGGTTCGAGAATCATCCACAATCAAAACTTTACGGCCTTGCATGTGAGCGACTAACTCTTCATCAAGCAGCTCTTTCGAAATGGTAACATCGTAATGAATGATCTCTGATAACACTTTTTCCACATCGATGATTTCGATGATTTTTTTAACCCCCTCCTCTTCAATGTGAGAGATTGCGGTTAAATAGGTCGCGCGGCCTACAGTTATTGGCGGCGGTTGAATATCCGTCCACGTAGTATTAACAATATTTCGCACTTGACCAACCAAAAAACCTTGCACGCTTCGATTGTATTCCGTGATAATCAAATTTGTCTCAGAGTCACGATCCATCGGTCGCATACCAACCGCTGCACGCAAATCAATAATTGGTACAGGCGTTCCTCGAAGCGTTGCTACTCCGACAATATTCGCATGCGAACCAGGTAATTTTGCTAATGGCGGTACTTTTAAAATTTCTTTAACTTTGAACACATTAATAGCAAATATCTGGTTTGTATTGAGTTTAAACAGCAACAGTTCTAAACGGTTTTCACCGACTAAATTCGTTCTTTGATCAACCGTACTTAATATTCCCGACATAAATTTCCACTCTGCTATCAATTCTTTTCGTTATGTTACTTAATATGCAATTTTCGCCTATTAAAGTCACGTATAACCCGCTTTTTTGGCTGACTTATGTTGCCTAGCCAGCACTTTATAACAATAAAACCCATTAAATATTACAAAATACATGCATAAGTGCAGTGATTCGTATAACATCACTGCACTTATAGGAATTGCTGTATATAGGAATGTATCATGAATCAATCCCAACCCTTTTTATTTCGCCTCGCTAATACCAGTTTAGTGCTTCAAATCGTTATCGGCATCATTGCGGGCATTTTATTTGCAATTACCGTACCTGACATCGCTATCTCTTTGGGTCTATTTGGCCAACTTTTTGTTAGTGCGTTAAAAGCAGTTGCTCCAATCTTGGTTTTTGTTTTAGTTGCCTCTTCTATTGCTAATCAAAAGAGTGGCAGCCACACTAATATGAAACCTATTGTCTCTCTCTATCTTGCGGGTACCTTTGCTGCAGCATTAACCGCTGTTGCAATGAGCTTCATGTTCCCAACAACATTAACGCTAGTCACCAGCAATACTGCGATTACCCCTCCAGAAGGCATTACAGAAGTTTTACATACGTTACTGTTTAAAATTATCGACAACCCAATTAACGCGTTAATGACAGGTAACTTTATCGGAATACTCGGTTGGGCAGTTGCGCTTGGGCTAGTATTGAATAAAGCATCAACGGCAACTAAACAGATATTTGTTGACCTATCTGACGGTATCTCAACCATCGTAACCGTCGTCATTCGATTTGCACCAATTGGTATCTTTGGTTTAGTGGCAAACACGTTTGCTGAAACGGGTTTTTCTGCGCTTCTTGGTTACTCACACCTTCTTCTCGTTTTACTCAGCTCAATGCTTATTATGGCGCTGATTGTTAACCCAATATTTGTATTTGCAAAAACCAAACGTAACCCATACCCGTTAGTATTTAAGTGTTTAAGAGAGAGTGGTGTTACGGCCTTCTTCACTCGTAGTTCGGCTGCAAACATCCCTGTAAATATGGACCTTTGTAAGCGTTTAGATCTTCACGAAGATACCTACTCAGTTTCTATTCCGCTAGGTGCAACCATCAACATGGGCGGCGCGGCAATTACCATTACCGTCTTAACCCTTGCTGCGGTTCATACCCTTGGCATACAAGTCGATATTGCAACTGCCGTTCTATTGAGTATTGTCGCTGCAGTATCAGCATGTGGTGCTTCTGGCGTTGCTGGTGGCTCATTACTACTGATCCCATTAGCCTGTAGCCTATTTGGTGTTCCAAACGAAATCGCCATGCAAGTTGTTGCGGTTGGTTTCATCATTGGTGTTATTCAAGATTCGGCGGAAACTGCGCTTAACAGCTCAACTGACGTTATCTTTACCACCGCAGCTTGTAAAGCGGCTGAAGAAGATCAGACGTTGCCACTCGTTGTTAAAGTGTAAATATGCATAATGGAAAGTCATGTGCTCTACATGACTTTTCTGCTTTACATCAAATTTATTACACATACTTTTCTTTCCTTTCTTTAGTTATGTGATCCTCCCCTCTTCCCAATCTCAACTATCCCCTTACAATTGCTATGTTAATAAAATGTGACACCTTTACCTAACTATATAAGATTAAAATATGAAACTGGAAGCGATCGATTACACTGCAGACAATGCGGAAGAACTCTTTGTCAAATCTCTACGTGAGACAGGGTTTGGGGTTCTCAAAAACCACCCAATTCAACAGCAACTAGTCAGTTCAATATACGATCATTGGCAACAGTTTTTCTCTTCGACTAACGCCGATAAAGAGCAGTTTCACTTTGACCCTAAAACTCAAGATGGCTTCTTTCCATCTACGATTTCTGAGACGGCTAAAGGCCTTACCATTAAAGATATCAAAGAGTATTTTCACTATTACCCTTGGGGACAGTGCCCTGCTGAGCTTAAAGTAGAGCTGCAAAATTATTATGATAAAGCCAGCGAGTTAGCATCAGAGCTATTAACTTGGGTTGAAAACCAATCTCCGCTAGAGGTATCTAAGCTCTATACTCAACCGTTATCAAGTATGATTGAGGGCAATCAACAGACGCTATTGCGCGTTCTTCACTATCCACCTCTTCAGGGTGATGAAGAGCTTGGCGCAATTCGTGCTGGTGCACATGAAGATATCAACTTGTTAACGATTCTTCCTGCTGCTAATGAGCCAGGGCTGCAAGTGATGAGCAAAGATGGCAACTGGTTAGATGTACCTTCAGATTTCGGTAACTTAATCATTAATATTGGTGACATGTTACAAGAAGCATCTGGTGGCTACTTCCCATCAACCACTCATCGAGTGATCAACCCTGAAGGATCAGATAAGAGTAAATCTCGAATCTCACTACCGCTGTTCCTGCACCCAAAACCAGAAGTGGTACTTTCAGACAAATATACCGCGAACGAATATCTCATGGAGCGTTTGCGTGAACTTGGTGTAATCTAAGCCCTATTTTAGGACCCCTTTTCCTTTATCCAACAAAAAGCGGACTATTTAGTCCGCTTTTTTTCATCAATTACAACCAATCGTTACTCAAACAAGTGACAAGCCACTAAGTGCTCTTCACCATTTTTACCAACATTATAGACTGCTGGAACCTCTCTTTTACAACGCTCGGTTGCTTCAGGACAACGGGTTCTGAATGTACAGCCTGACGGCGGATTCAGTGGTGAAGGTACGTCTCCCTGAAGTTTGATCGCATCGGATTTAAACGTAGGATCAGGTACTGGAATAGCCGATAACAGCGCTCTAGTATACGGATGCTTTGGATCTCGATATAACGCTTCAGAAGGTGCTTTTTCCACCATACGTCCGAGGTACATTACACCCACATCATCACAAATATGCTGAACAACGGCCAAGTCATGTGCAATGAACAAAAAGGAGATCCCTTTCTTCTCTTGCAGATCCGCTATTAAATTCAATACTTGTGCCTGTACTGATACATCGAGTGCGGATACAGGTTCATCAGCAACAATAAATCGAGGTTCCAACACTAACGCTCGTGCAATACCGACACGCTGACGTTGGCCTCCAGAAAACTCATGAGGGTATCTGTTCAGAGCTTGTGGCCTTAAACCCACAATCTCCATCACCTCAGCGATTTTGGCTTCACGCTCTTCTACTGTACCCACTTTGTGTGTATCTAATGGTTCTCGTAAAATATCATGAATGGTCATTCTTGGGCTTAATGAAGCAAATGGGTCTTGAAAGATAATCTGAGTATCTTTACGTAATGCTTTCATCTCACTGGCACTAAGGTGAACCAAATCAGTGCCATTAAATTTAACTTCACCCTCTGTCGGCTCATGCAAGCGTAAAATACAACGACCTAACGTCGACTTACCACAGCCTGATTCACCAACAAGGCCTAAGGTCTTACCCTGTTTAATGACAAAGCTAACATCATCAACGGCTTTACAGAGTTTCTGATTTTTCTTAAAAAAGCTTTTACCGACAGCAAAGTGCTTCTTTAAACCATTTACCTCTAATAATATCTCACTCATATTGCACCTCCAATTGGATTAAAGCATGCAACTTGGTGTTGCTCAGTCCCGCCTAAATTTGGTCGTTCAGTGCTGCACTTAGATTCAGAAAATTCACAACGATCTGCAAAACGACAGCCTGTTGGTAAATTAAACAGATCAGGCACCACGCCATCAATGGTTGGCAGTCTCGGGATCTTCTTGTCACGAACTACAGGAATCGATTTCAACAACCCTTTCGTGTAGGGATGTTGCGGATTGGCAAAAATGTCTTCAACTGACGCTTGTTCGATAATTTGGCCACAATACATCACCACGACTCGCTGACAAGATTCTGCTACCACACCGAGATCGTGTGTTACCAAAACCACGGCCATGTTCAACTCTTTTTGCAGTCGAACCATCTCATCCATAACTTGTGCTTGAATGGTTACGTCTAACGCCGTTGTTGGTTCATCTGCTAAAAGCAAATCGGGGCTACAAGAGAGCGCCATTGCGATCATCACTCGTTGACGCATACCACCTGAAAGCTGATGCGGATACTCATTTATGCGGCTCTCCGGTGAAGGGATACCGACAGTTTCTAACATACCAATCGCTTTCTTTTTTGCTTCTGATTTACTCAAATTACTGTGCAAACGAATAACATCGACCATCTGGGTGCTGATTCTTAACACGGGGTTTAGCGCGGTCATTGGTTCTTGGAAGATCATCGAGATATCGTTACCACGAATTTTTCGATACTCTTTTTCTGTTAATCCAATTAACTCTCGTCCATTGAATTTAATGCTGCCGTCTACAATTTTTCCTGGTGGTGATGGGACCAGCCCCATAATTGACAGTGAACTTACCGACTTACCACAGCCAGATTCACCTACAATGGCGATGGTTTCTCCAGGCATGATGCTAAAGCTTACGCCATCAATGGCTCGAACTGTGCCTTTATCAGTAGTGAAATCTACCGTTAAGTTATCGACTACAAGTAGTGGTTTAGATTCCATGATTATACTTTCCTCGGGTCTAGTGCATCTTGCAGTGAGTCTGAGAACATATTAAAAGCAAGAACTAGGATAAATAGCATGCCAGATGCCGCAAAGAAGTTACTGAAATGACCGGCAGTCACCTCGCCACTCGCTTCTGCAATCATCAAACCCCAGCTAATGCTGTCTTTAATACCTAAGCCAAGGAAGCTTAGAATTACTTCACTCTTAATCGCAGTGATAAATAGAATAGTCATATCAACTAACAGGATGTGCGTCGTATTCGGCATTAAATGTTTGAAGATAATACGGTGAACTGGCACTCCAAGAGAGTGCGCTGCCTCTACAAACTCCATATTTTTCAGCTTGATAACTTCACCGCGCACTACCCTAGCGGTACCTGTCCAAAACGCCAACATCATTGCAATGTGCATTGAGTATGGATTCCCTTCTAATGCGACACCAATGGCGGCAACGGTTAAGAAGTAAGGAATGCAGTCAATACTGTTCATCACCCATAGTACCAATTCATCAAAAATGGTACCGGCGAAATATCCCGTAACACAACCTGCAATTGCACCAAACATGGTGGCGAAAATAGCCACCATCAGGCCAACTTCAAACGCGGTCTTAGTACTGTAAATAGCTCGTTGGAATATATCTTGTCCATTGATGGTAGTACCAAACCAGTACTCTGCGGTTGGCCCCATCTGACCACTTGCCTTCAAGACATCCCAATCTTGTGCAATCAGTCCTAACCAAACTAAAATAGCAATCAATAGATAACTGGCTACAACAATGAAACTCACCATTCCTATTTTATCTTTTGCGAACTTAACGACAGCTTTCGTCCACAAGGATTCTCTTTTTTGTGGTTTGCTATCTGTATCTAGCTGTCCACTTAATACTTCAGACATAATTACGTCCCTTATTTAAGTGTGATACGCGGATCGACCATCCGGTATAACACATCAACAATACTAACCACACCAATAAACAAGAAAGTTATTAGTACAATTACGGCTTTCAATACAGGGAGGTCACCTGTGGTTATTGCATCGTAAGTAACCAAACCTACACCTGGGATACCGAAGTAACTCTCAAGCAATAACGAGCCACCTATCACTACAAATGGGATGGTAAATACAATTCTGGTAATGATCGGTATTAGCGCATTTTTCAATACATGTTTCATCAAAATAGTGGTTGGGCTATGCCCGAACGCCTTGGCGGTACGGATATGATCACGAGTGGTTTCTTCCACTAATATTGCACGGTAAAAACGGGTGTTATACCCCACAGCCACAAACACCGCTGACATGGTGGGTACTGTCGTGTAATAAACATAATCAGAGAGAGAATTCACCTCCCAGCCATAAACTGGGAAGAGATTCAAACCGTAGTTGGAACAGAATATAAGTTGCGTTGCGATAATCACAATTAGATATGAAATGCTCATCCCAACAACAGATGAAGACATCACAAGTTTATCGATAAAGGTTGCTCTGTTTTGAGCAGCAAGTAACGCTAAACTAATCCCGATAATATGACCAAGTAAAAAACCAGGAGTCACCAACATGATGGATACTGGAATGGTTTTACTCAGTATCGTGGTTACTTTTTCACCCGTTGAGTCGGAATATCCGAAATCAAACGTGATGACCTGTTGAACATATTCAAGGTATCTAACAAAAAATGATTTGTCATACCCGAGCTGATGACGGATCTCATTAATCTCTTCAATTGTTGGATTACGGCCAAGGAGATCATAAGTTTTATCCGGTCCAAAATAGACCATTAAAACAAAACTAATCAACGTGACACCAAACAATAAAGGCAGACTATAAATCAATTTTCTAAGACAATACCGCAACGTTTCCATAATTCAGAATCCTACTTCTTTATATCTACGTATTTAAAATAGTTACCGATAACACTACGCTGTGGCCAAACTAGAGCATTTTTATGCCACATGGTCACACCCGTTCTCGAAAAACTACCAATACCGACACAATCTTCGACAAGAATATTATTCATTTTCTTATAGATAACGGTACGTTCTGGACTAGGCTGCATAATTGATGCTTGCTCATACATAGCATTGTATGCAGGGTTGTTGTAGTTAGAGCTGTTTGAACCTGGTGAACGGTTAGGTCCATAGAATAACTGCAGCGTGTTCTCAGCATCTGGGTAATCAAGACCCCATGCCATTGAAATCATCTGCGTCTTACTCCTCTTAACATCTTTGTTGTAATCGCCAAAAGTTGCGTAAGATTTGTACTTAATTTTATTCTTAGGATAACCAATTTTAACCAAGTTACCTTTAAACTGCTCAAAGAACTGCTTTGCTTTTACGCTTGATACACTTGGGTAAACAAGTTTAGGCAGTGATTTTGCATCCCAACCATTTGCGGCTAACAGCGCTTTAGCGCCTGCAATATCTTGTTCAATCGATGTTTTGTCCATGTTTGGATCAAAACCATCGGTTCCTGGAACAATAAATCCTGGGTAAGCATTACCTAGGCCTAAGTAAAAACGGTCGATACGCTCAGTCCAGTTAAACGATTTTACAATTGAACAACGAAGTGCTTTATTTTGAGCGTTAATTTTTGGATCATCAGAGCGACCAAAATACTCATCGTCGAAGTTAAACAAGTTGTAAACTAAACCTGCCTCTGTATCGACTTTGTAGTTGTATTTTTCAGCGTATTCAGGCTTTAGAACAACTGGGTTCTTTGAGCTAAGAACGGTTCCTACTTGCTCATTTTGTAGGCCTGTATTGGCAATCTCATTACCTTTAGAGAATGAGTTCCAACGAGCTGAAGCTTGTTTAATCCAGTTAGCTTCAATTCGGTCTACGATTGGCAGAGATTTTCCTTCCAAAGCAGCAATACCTGATGCGCCGTGAATAGACTCATCGTAGCCTTCTTTGGCTAGATCCATTGTGTCGCCACGGTAACTTGGATTACGCACTAATACTGTTTTAGTATTATTGTGTGAAATAAGTTTGAATGGGCCTGAACCCACTGGGTGAACTGACAGTTCACGGCCATACTTAGCCACTGCTTCTTTAGGAACGATTCCAGAGAAACCCATTGCAAAGGTATAAGTCAATTGTGGGTAAGGTTTAGTCAGAACGATTTGAATGGTGTATTTATCGAGTGCTTTTAGTCCAGGAATTTCTTTCGCGTAATCTGAACCTTCTGTTTTCCATGCATCTAGACCTTCAATTTTACCACTCCACAACCATGAGCCTTGTGAGCGGTTCTTTTTATCAAAGTGACGCTTAAGCGAGTAGACAAAATCTTCTGCAACCACTTCACGTCCCTTGCCATCGGCAAACGCAGGATCGTCAGCGTACATTACACCTTGCTTAATTTTAATCGTGTAAGTTAAACCATCTTCAGACACTTCAGGAAGTGCAACTGCAAGGTTTGGTTTTAACTCGAAAGGCATGGTTAAATATTTATATTCATAAAGTGTGTCATACACAGCGGTTACAATAGTAGTTGCGTACATTGTGCCAGCTTGAGTGGTATCAAATGTGGTAGGAGCACCATTATCTGAAAACTTAAACACTTTGGTGTCGTTAGCAACTGCAAAACTGGATGCTACCAGCGCTGCTAACGGAATGAGCGTAAATTTATTCATTTAAAGTCCTTATTATAATTGCTCGGTTGCTTTATCTTTTCCTTTTGGAACACTGCCGATTAGCTTCCGAATTATTCACTGCTATTTGATTCCTTAACAGTTATTCATAATGAGCATAATTAAACAAGCATAAAGTATGCAATCTTAGATATAGCCATTAAATTTCCGCGAACCCCTATAACCACTTGCATTAATTTTAATTGCGAATTAAAAAAAACATCCCACCGCTTGATTTAGAACAAGTTTTATTCACTAGTTAACTGCTAAGTAAATGGCATTATATTTTTAACATTATTCTGATTTATCACTAACATCTAAAACAAAAAAGCCCCCATCAAATGGGGGCTCTCTTACAACTGATTATATTGGTTATTTTTGGCTACTTTTTGCTGCTTTTTATCCTTGGAATTAACATCGCAGTGTCGCTTTCTGGATCGGTAATAATTGATGCATCTAGATTGAATACTTCTTCAAGCATCTCCTCCGTCATCACACTTTTACTGTCACCTTGAATAAAAAGTTCACCTGCTTTCATGACAATTAATTCATCCGCGTATCGGCAAGCTTGGTTAAGGTCATGCAAAACCACCACCACGGTTTTGCCTTGTGTTACCAACTCTGCCAAAATATCCAACAACTCATATTGATGACAAAGATCTAAGTACGTTGTTGGTTCATCAAGCAATACAATATCTGTATTTTGAGCCAAGATCATTGCAATCCAAACTCGCTGTCTTTGCCCTCCAGATAACGAGGACAATGGAGAATTCGCGAACTCTTCTACATTGGCACGTTTCATCGCTTGAGCAACATAGTGATGATCATCTTTACTCAAGCTGCCCATGATATTCAAATAGGGCGCTCTACCAAATCCTACGAGCTCTCTAACCGTTACACCTTCTGGAGTAATCGGTGTTTGTGGTAACAAAGAGATACATTGTGCCAACTGTTTGCTTTTCAGTTGCTGCACGGATTCACCATTAGCAAGCGTGATATCACCACTTTTACTGCTCACTAAGTTGACCACAGATTTAAGCAGTGTCGACTTTCCGCAACCATTCGGCCCGATTAACGCGGTAAACTTTCCCGCTTTAATTTTACTTGAGAGGCCTTCTATAATGATTTTATTGTTGTAACCTAAGGTAAGATTATTAAAAGTGAGAGCATGTTCCATTCGTATCACCAATGCCTATAACGACTGAGTAAAAAGATAAAATATGGCGCACCGATAAAGGCAGTTAATATTCCTGCAGGAAGCTCAATAGGTGGCATTAATATCCTGGCAAACAGATCTGCACTGAGCAGAATGATCGCCCCAATGAACATCGTGACAGGAATGAGTACGATGTGACGGCTGCTTGTCGAAAAGCGAGCAACATGTGGGGCGACTAATCCAACAAAACCAATATTGCCACATATAGAAACCGCCACACACGCCAAAGCAATACTAATAATCAAGGCCAAAATTCTAACCTTAAATACAGGTTGCCCTAATCCTTGTGCAGTTTCATCCCCAAGTGACAATAGGTCGAGTCGATAAGCGACCATGATTGCAGCAGGTAATAGCAGTAGTAACCAGCCAAATAACATTGGAAGATGGCTCCAGTTACGTCCCCAAATAGAACCAGTCAACCACAACATTGAGGTATTTATTTCCATTGGATGGCTGATCAAAAGAAAATCAATGCCTGCAGAACAGACAGCGGCAAGTGCGATACCAATTAATGCTAAGGCGGCGGGTTGATGCAGCACTTCCCAGGCTAACCATAGTAGAACTGTCGTTGCTACAAGCCCGCCTAAAAGAGCAATAAAAGGCAGCCATACCACAGGTATATCGCTAAACAGCACACTCGATAACACAACCGCTAAACTGGCTCCAGAAGTCACTCCCAACACGTCCGGAGATGCCAGAGGATTTCTGATTACACCTTGAACTAATAACCCTGAAAGCCCAAGAGATGCTCCGACTAAACTTGCCACTAACATTCGTGGAAACCGATAGCCCCAAATAATGAATTCGTTTTCAGTCACTTTGCCTAATAGTGTATCTATCACTTGTCCCCAAGGAACATGAACCGCGCCTGCGCTGATGTGCCAGATTGAAAATAGTGACCAAATGATCAACAGCACGAATCCTGCTTGGTGTTGACGAATCATAACTGGCTCCTCATTTGTTGCTTGGTTAATACGAGGAAAAACAGGGCGCCAAATAATGAGGTTACGATACCCACTGGATTTTCTTGCCCTAAGTTGATGTATCGGCTACCTATATCGGCATAGAGCACGAGGTTGCCCCCCATTAACAGAGTCATTGGCATCAAAAATCGGATATCGTGTCCAACCCATGCCCGAGCGACATGCGGCACCATCAGACCAACAAAACCAATCGGCCCTGACACACTGACACAAGCGGCAATCAACAGCACAATAACGATGCTTGAAAGTACGCGCACCTGCCACAATTTCCCTCCCACACTCTGCATCATGGCCTCGCCGAGTCGCAGTAAGTTAAGCTGAAAACTCAAATACATTGACAGTACAAAACCAAAAAATACCGTTGGCAGTAATAAAGTCACATCACTCCAGCCAACATTTGCCACAGAGCCTGTAAGCCAATACATCACGCCGTAAGCATGTTCGTCAGCAAATATAACGGCTGCGCGTGTTAGCGATATAAAGAGGAAGTTGAGTGCAACACCAGCTAGCACCACTCGAATTGGATTTATTCGGTTTTGATGTAGACCCGCAAGAAAAAACACCATGACACCTGATATCAACGCGCCAGACATCGTAATAATAAGAATGGGTACGCCGCTTAGCCATGGCAATAACCCAGTTGAAGCAAAAGCAAAAGCGAATGCTGCTCCTGCACTGACCCCAAAAATAGACGGCGACGCTAATGGATTTCGCGTGATTGACTGCATCAACAGACCCGCTATCGCTAATCCCATGCCTGCAAACATGGCGACAAACGCACGTGGCATTCGAATCGAATAGATAATGTGCTGATGGATCTCATTGCCCATTTGATCATTGAGTAATTGCCACACATCATTCAATGATAAATTAAAATTGGACGCTAATATCAGTGAACCCAGCCAGCCCACGATCAGAATCACAAGCAAAAAACTCATTTTCATCAAATAGGAAAAACGCCAGCGTGATGCTAGCGTTAACGTCATCGTATTCATTATTTCAAGAGTGCTTCAATTTCTGCCGCCATAATTTCGGCTGCAATCATACCTCGGTTCAGAGACCATAAACGAGGGTCTGTTTCGGTATAATGATCGTTTTTCACAGAGCTCATCATGCTCCAAAGTGGATTATGTTTAAATTCATCAACCGCCGTTTCATCACCATATTCGCCAACCAGAAAGTAGTCAGGGTTAACCTGAATCAAACGTTCCAGTGTGGTGCTAATATAGGCGTTATCTTTCTCTTCAGGAATCGGTGAAGCCAAACCCAAACGCGCCATCACGCCACCGGCATAGGCTTTTGGTCCATGCATCGTAATTCCACGCGAAGTTGAAATAGCGAACATCACGGTTTTATTACTGTCAATACGCGCTGCTATTTCATCCATACGCGCATTATGAGCGGTAACAAGGCCATTCATTTCTGCTTTTTTCCCTAACGCTTCAGCCACTTTCACAACCGCTTTTAAGTTATCTTGGTATGACTCACCGCGACTCTTTAATATCAACGTAGGCGCAATACGTTTTAAATCTTCATAAATAGCCTCATGTCGCTCACGGTCCGCGATAATAAGATCGGGCTTTAGTGATGCAATGACTTCTAGGCTTGGCTGTGAACGAGACCCGACCGAGGTCCAACTGTCAATTCGCTTACGTATTGGCTCAATCACACGAGTATTGTCATTGTCATCCGCGACCCCCACAGGGGAGACACCAATATTGGCTAAAGCATCAACAAACGAAAACTCCAGCGCGATAACTCTCAGAGGAACCTGTTGCAATACAAGCGTACCTAATTCATCTTTAACTCGAATTTCTGCTTGTGCTGTTGTTGCTAGCATCAATACTGATAATGCCACTATCCATTTTTTTAACACGGTTACTCTCCCTGCAAACAATAATAATTCTCAAACGCATTATGCACAGGAATCAATTTAATGCAAATGATTGTCATTCGTTATGATGCCCGTGCCGATCCTATTAGTTCGACGTAATTGGTAACCACTCCTACAATTAGTAGATATGCGAGCAGTTGCACTTTGCTCGTTCAACTATTTCTGCTGAGGGGAAAATGATGGTACCTCGTCTTTTAGTTAACAAACCAATGTTCACAACATTGAGCTTCACTCTTGCTGCCGCTCTTATACTGCTGTTCAGCTCTGTCACATTTTCCGCGCCACCTCATGAACGCTATGTTGTTGTGCTTCATAAAAACATGGGGCCACCGATTAATATCGCTAACGACATCGCTTCAAATCATCGAGCGCAAATCGGCTTTGTTTATAACCATGTACTACAAGGTTTCTCTGTTGCCCTACCTGCAGCCGCAGTCAATGCGATTCAGCGAGATCCAAGAGTGGCTTATGTGGAAAAAAGCATTGAAATACGCCTATTTGCACAAGACATTCCAACGGGTGTGACTCGAATATTCGCCAACTTTCCAGTGTTGAGTATTGATGGTGACGACAGCATGAGAGTGGATGTAGATGTGGCGGTGCTTGACACTGGCATAGACCGCCAGCATCCAGACCTGAATGTGGTCGGTGGTACAAATTGTTTAAAAACGACAAAAGGAGGGCCACCCAGATCTCGCAGTTATTTTTGTGATAGCAGCAAAGATGGCGATGATGACCATTACCACGGCACTCACGTTGCTGGCACCATCGCAGCTCTAGATAACAACATTGGTGTCGTTGGTGTTGCTCCAGGCGCGAGACTGTGGGCAGTCAAAGTACTCGATTCACAAGGCTCAGGTTCGCTTGCTGGTATTATTGCCGCTATTGATTGGGTTGTGGCTCAAGGAGATATCGAGGTTATTAACATGAGCTTGGGCGGTACGGGAAGCAGCCAAGCGATGGATGATGCCATCTCTGCTGCATTTAATAGTGGCGTAGTTGTGGTGGTTGCTGCAGGAAACAGTGCAGATGATGCCATGAATTATACTCCTGCCAACTCCCCTGATGCCATTACCGTCTCTGCACTCGCTGATTTTGATGGTACTGATGGTTATAACGGTTTATTCACTTGTCGTTACGATGTTGATGATACGCTTGCTGATTTCTCCAACTTTGGAGCAACCGTTGATATCATTGCACCAGGAGCATGTATCTACTCCACCTACCCAATTGAGAGAGGATCATATAACACCATTAGTGGCACCTCTATGGCCTCACCGCACGTAGCCGGCGCAGCAGCACTACTGGCAAGTAATCATCTCTCCACGGCGACTATATGGACAACGTTAGTTGATAGTGGCAACTATAACTGGACTGATGATGCACCAGATAACATCCAGGAACCTTTACTCGATATCAGTGGTTTTGTTCCGACACTGATTAATGTTTCGGTCACGCCAAATTCACCGCCAACCGCAAACTTTAGTTACGCATGTAGCGCATCAACCTGCGATTTTGATGGCAGTCAATCTGGAGACGATGATGGTTCAATCGTTCTCTATGAGTGGGATTTTGGTGACGGTAACAGTGATAGCAACGACTCGAGTTCATTAAGCAATCACACCTATACCGTAGATGGAACTTATACCGTTACGCTGATTGTTACCGATGATAATGGGGCAACTGGTAGTAAAAGTTTAACCGTAACCGTTCCGGTAGCTGAAGTTACGTTGATTGGTAGTGTCAACAACAGTGGTCCTACATGGCGCGCAATTGTTACTGCTACAGATACCAACGTCGTTCTTATGGGTGTATGGACACACAACTCAGGCACACCATCTTGTCATAATAATGTATGTGAACTATCGGGAATAAGTAAGAAAAATGAGCCCGAAGTCAGTTTTACCAGTGACGGCGGCATTGAAGTCATTATTAACCGAAAAATGTAACATACTGGTGCCTCACTAACAATGTGAGGCACCCTTTCTAAAAACGATGAATAGCTACTCACTATTGATAAAATCATACAAAAAAGGAACCATGGAAAAATTAATTATTTATTACAGCAGGTTACACATTCATCATCTCTTTACTCACTTATAAAGCAATCATCACTTAATCAGATTCCAGCCATTTTCATCACTTGCCTATCACCAATATTCACTTCTGAGCATAACTATCCGTATATAATATACTATCTGCAAAAAAGTATGACTGATATCCTCTTTCAATTATTAATGACACATTAGTTACTTGCTATTTTATTCACTCACTTGCCTCTTATTAGACTGCTACCCCTCAGCAGCATTGGAACCAGCTCCGGATATTCATTCATATCATTACTCTCTATTGGTTGGTTTTTTATTCACCATTTTTATGTGTGAGTTTGCTCGCAAAATGCTTTGTATTCATGCACTAATCTCCTTGCTGTGTTTTGTCATCCTATAGTATTGAAATATCAAAAGGACCCTATTATGAAAAAACAGTTTCGATTAACTGCCCTTTCCGTAGCAGTTATTGCCATCGCTTCTCTGTCTGGTTGCAGCTCAACATCAATGCATAATGCAGTTAATGAAGCTGAGCAGATGCGTACCATCTTTACTGAATATCAAACGGCCGTTAACGACCTTGATAACACCTCTTTTGGTCAGATTTCAGATCAGATGGCAGCATCACGTCAAACTCTCGATCGTATTTATCTAGAGAAATTGTCGCAACTTGATCGCACTGAACTCACCGATGAAGATAAAGTCTATTTTGATACTTTCCTATTTGATCGCGACATCGCCATCCGTGGTGCTTCATTAGCCAACTCACGTTTTGGCAATCCAGATGTACCCGTTACTCACTTCTATAACTACATGGAGTGGAACGCCGAAGAAGCAGGCGCACAAGCGGATGATGCTGAAGGTTATACAGCTCAACTTGCGATGCTTAGAGAGTACACTTCGTGGGTGAAAAACTTTCACTCTCAATATTCACTGGGTGCAACAGAGCAGATTCAACTGCCAAAAGTACTAATCAAGCGTTTTAACGACAGCAGCAAAGGCACCATCGCCAGTGATGACTACGCCATGCTGAAACAGGGCCTAAACGACATCATCGCTAAAGGCACGTTCGACAAAGCGTTCGTCACTGAATACACCGACGCCGTAGCACAAGCAAAAGCAGCCACTCAAGGTTTCATTGATTACATCGCTACCGATTACATGGCATCCGCTCGAGGTACTGGCAAAGAAGGCAGCGTTACCGATAAAAACATCGGTTGGGGGGCACTACCAAACGGCCAAGCATGGTATCAATGGCACCTAGACAGAAACAGCACCACAGGAAAATCTGCAGCAGAGCTGAGCGCAATGGGTGAAGAGCTGGTTGCTGATGCCAAAGCTGAGATGATTCGTGTTGCTAAAGTGATTGTGAGCAAACATGGTAAATCCATTACCGCTGATTTTAGAGATCCGAAAACAGAGAAAACTGCGCCACGCACTTTTGTGATCGCTGATACGAACAACAACATTAACCTCAACGAGTTTTTTGCTTACCTAAACAGTGATAAGTTCTTCTTCGGTCGTGATGGCAGCAATGTCACCGGAACTCAATATGCCGAGGAGTGTAAAGTTGCTTCAAATCCATCATCGTGTGAATCTTCACTGATGGATTACTACCTGTTCAAGAACAACGCCAATGAAGTAGTAAAAAGCTACTTTAATGCCATTGAAACCGACTACACCATCATTCCATCTCCGGCTGGACGTGAGTTGTATGACGGGGTTGCCTCTTACGACAGCAACGAGTTCACTCTAAATACTAACCCAGATTACAGCCTGCAAAAATGGAATGTATCTACCCTGTTATTGCATGAAGCAGCGCCAGGTCACCACTTCCAAAATGCCTATGCGACAGAGTACCCGCCTGCTGACAAACCAGACTACATGAAAGATGTGTGGTACACCGCGTACGGCGAAGGCTGGGCACTGTATACCGAGTGGTTAGGCGCTGAGATGAAGATCTACGGTGAGCTAGATAGCGAAGGCAAACCAACCTTCGTGAACGGCACAGGTATGTGTACAGACAGCAACGACTACAGCAACTTCCAAGGCGGTATCTACGTAAGCGTGCAATTAACCCCACATTCTAATCTCAGCAAGACTTTGTCATAGTTTTTCCAATCCAACGGAGGAACTATGACTCAATCAGAAAAACAGCAA
>JAESQY010000024.1 GCA_016764915.1 Aliivibrio sp.
ACAAATGCATGACATTTAAAGTCTCATTTACAATAAAAGGAATTAATTATGATAAATTGTGTGATTTTTTGGCGAACACTCATTCAATTAAAACATATGGTTATAGTGATACTGTTTTTTAGCATGAGTTTACATGCGTCATTAGATAATAAAGGAACATCTTTTATTATTGCTTTTTTACCTCAATATTCTACACCCAATATTGAACTACACCTCACTGGTGATCTTGCAACAGATGTCACTATCTCCTACCCAATGAACAGCCCAACTTTTACCCAAGTTGCTAGCATTATTCCTGGGCAGGTTACTATCGTTGAACTGCCTATCTCTACATCTACAACTTGGGTCGCTGATCAGATTCAAGATACCCTTATAAGTGCTACTGCAGATGAAGAGTTTGTGACCTACTTAGTTAATAGGTCAAGAGCCACGTCAGATGCCGCATTAGCTCTACCGATCGATACGATGAATTTGGAATATTTGGTTGCCGACTATAATGCGTTATTTAAAGGGGAGTTTACTGTTTATGCCGCTTTTGATAATACGACAGTCACCATTACACCTAAGAATCCAATCATTGGTCATCCTGTTGGAGTTCCATTTCAGGTTACCTTAAACAAAGGTCAAGGTTATCATGCTCAATCTCAATCAAGTGGCGTGTCAGGTTCGCTAATGGGAACAAAAATAGTTGCCGATCGACCCGTTGGGCTCATCAATGGCAATCTCTGTACCTATATCCCTAATGGCGTATCCGCTTGTGACCATATCTTTGAAGTGGCACAGCCAGTTGTAAGTTGGGGGTTAACGGCCGCTGCTGCCAACCTACCAAACCGGCCATCTGGCAGTATCTATCGAGTGATGGCTTCAACAGATAACACTACGGTAAGAAATAATGGTGTTGTTATAGGAGTGATAAATACTGGAGAGTTTATTGAAATACCTCCCACTCCGGGAAATCAATTTTTCTCTGCCGATCAGCCTATCTTTGTTACTCAATATATGACGGGGCAAAGCTCCCCTGGGGCAACTACTGGCGATCCCGCTATGGCCAACATTATCCCATCCGCGCAATACCACACTCACTATACTTTCTCCACCGTTGGCGGATTTCAGTTTTCACAAAACTTTGTGACGATTATTGCTGATAACGCAGATGTGGGATTGATGACTCTAGATGGTGCTGTGATTCCGCTTATGGAGTTCACTCCGATTCCAGGACAACCACTGTCAGCCGCAGTTATAGCACTGCAAGATGGGCCACATACTACAGCTTCGGTACATCCTCACGGCATTACTGTGGAGGGTTATAACAATTATGACTCTTATATCTACCCAGGTGGAGCACTGTTCCAGTTTATCAACCCCAGAGGAGATGAGTTTAACCCCGTCTGTACCGTTTCAATCTCACCTGATCGTACTTTTGCCAGCGGATACGTGACGGATAACCTTCCTTCAGAAGATGCGAACAATAACGGTATATTAGACCCCGGTGAAGATAGCAATAACAATGGCGTTATAGATAAAGATACTGGTGTGTTTTTTGTTGAAACCAGTAACAACGTTAATGCTCTTGTCAATATCGATGCATTTATACCCGGCGATCCAAATACTAGCTACACCGTTCATTTAATAGACCCTCAACAAACTGGTTCAGTAACAATAACAGGAACAGATGGAGCAGGTAATCAGTGCATCAGCGTTCTGGGTCTACAGTCGACAACTCAAAGCCCTTTAATGTGCGACTTGGATCAGGACTTGGATGTCGACAGAAATGATCTAGCGATTATTCAGATGGCAAGAAACAGTGTGGTTCCCCCTAATGACCCAAGAGATATTGATAAGGACGGAATCGTGACCATGAATGATGCACGAAAGTGTGTCGCAAAATGTACGCTGGTAAGATGTGCAATATTACCACCACTTTAATCAAATATAAAAGGAGAACCTGATGAATAATTTGATTAAAAAGCTCGCTCTTGGTATCGCACTTTTGTCACTCAGTGTAAGCGCACATGCTGCTTTTATCTCAATGACACCTGATAACCAATTCGTAAATATTGGTGATAGTGTCTCCGTGGATATAAGGATGCATGATCTACTCCCGTCAGAATCTGTAGGTGATTTTGATTTTGATATTGTATTTGATGCAACAAAATTGACACTTGATTCTGTAGATTTTGGTGAGGATCTTCACCTTGGCAGTTTTATGGATATACAAAATTGGTTTCAAAGCGGGCCAAATATGTTAACCATGTATGAGGTGTCATTTGAGAGTGCTCAGGATCTATTTGATCTGCAGCTAGACGATTTCATTTTAGCCACTATAAATTTCACCACCACCGATTTTGGGGTCGCTACGGTCGATTTTGATAACGTGTGGGCGCTCGGTGATCAATATGGTGACCCAATGATGTTTACTGCTTTTTCAGGGCTAATTACGATCCCCGAACCAGGAACCATTGCTGTATTATTAATAGGCTTATTACTATTGCGACGGAAATTAATCACCTAACTTTGATGCTATAAACAATTAGTCGCAGCCTAAATATTCGTTATTAGGCTGCTTTTTTATATTCTATTTACTACTTGAATTACCTTACAAATAGTGAAATATTTAACTTACAACTCTTCTCTATATGGTTTTCCATTTCAATGCACATTGAACCTTTAACTCCGCACATTGGAGCGATCATTTCTGAAGTAAACATCACAGGCTGTTCAGACAACGAGTTTGCGGCGATATACCAAGCTTGGTACCAATATAAAGTGATCTTTTTTCGTGATGTCCATTTAACGCCTCAACAACACTTATCACTTGCATCTCGATTTGGTGAGCTTGAACCTGTTCACCCTTTTTTCCCAAATGTAAAAGAGGCACCTCAAATTAGCATTATCGAAACGTGTGCTGGCAATGCACCGCTAGAAAGTGAATGGCATACCGATTTAACTTGGCGCACACAACCTTCAAAGGCCTCTATATTACACGCTCAACATCTACCCGATTGCGGTGGTGATACCATTTGGTGCTCAATGTCGGCCGTTTTTGATAGCTTATCAGAAGAAGAAAAATCGGCGCTACGTATGCTCAGCGCCACCCATTCTCTGCACGCTTTTAAAGAGGTCGATTCTGCACAAATCACTCAGCAATGGCACAAGGATCTGATTGCTGTTTCTGAGCGTAATCCTCCTGTCGTACATCCACTTGTCACCACTGTGCCAGAAACAGGAGAAGAGGTTCTTTTTATCAATGAACAATTTACTCGTTCAATTAAGAATATGAACGATAATCAAAGTGCAGCGTTACTAACAAAGTTATTTGATATCGCACGCAAACCTGAGTTTCAAGTAAGGTTTCGCTGGCAGCCTAACTCATTAGCCATTTGGGATAATCGAGCTACCCAGCACTATGCGGTTATTGATTATAGTGATACGCCTCGTAAGCTACATAGAGTAACCGTGACGTAACTAAAGGATTTAAGATGAGAGACATCAGTACACTGCCTATATTGTATTCACTCAGACAATGTCCTTATGCCATGAGAGCAAGGTTAGGCATACTGCTTGCTGATCAACAAGTGATTCTACGTGACATTATCATGAAGAATAAACCTGACGAGATGTTAGCCTCTTCACCCAAGGCGACGGTACCTGTATTGGTATTAAGTCATGGGCAGGTGATTGATGAAAGCTTAGATATTATGCTCTGGGCGTTAAAACAGAGTGACCCAAACCAGCTGCTTAATAACGAGCAATCTGAAAGCTTATCCTTGATGTTGTCACTGATTGAAAGAAGCGATAACGAGTTTGTTAATGCTTTAAAAAAGTACAAAGCTGCAGCTCGATATCATGATCCACAAGAGGTGGATTTACGCCAGAAATGTGATCCCTTCCTACAAGAAATTGAAGGTAGCTTAACTCAACACGCTTATATAATGGGAGAGAGCCCGAGTTTAGTTGATTATGCCACTCTTCCATTTATTAGGCAGTTCTCCCGCGTAGATAAAAAATGGTTTGTTACTTCGCCCTATCCACAGTTACATCGTTGGTTGGAAGTGCATTACCAAAACCCACTGTTCTCCAAAGCAATGAAAAAATATCCGCAATGGCTAGAGAATCGAGAGGAGATTGTTTTTGGTTAAACGCCAGCACTCAAGGCCAGCACTCTCACCATCAGGTATCACTTTTACATACTCAAAACCGCATTTGGCCATGACTCTGAGCGACGGTATATTCTCTGATACAATCAGAGCTTCTACCGTCATGACTTTAGTAGAATCAAAAGCTTTTGCAGATAATAACTTGAGTGCTCGCGTCGCTATCCCTTTTCCACGAGTGGCGCTTGATACATTATAACCAACTTCAACCGTGCCACTGTTAGGCTCCGCTTTAAAACCACAACACCCCACCACAGCATCACTGTTTTTATCGATGATCAAGTAAGGCATAGCCCAAATCGGCGCAATACCACTTTTTATTAAGTCACAACTTCTTTCAAAAACATGTACCGGTGGAATGGCCTCTGTTTGTAAATAGAGCCCTTCCCATCTCTCGTTTGGTTGAAGTAGCTCACCCATCTCTTGCTCATTGATGGATTGTAAAATTATGTCCATAACATCACCATTGAAATTTTCTATAGTATCAATATTTGTTGACTAAAAAGACAGAACAACTTAACATGTATTTAAGATATATGTTAATAGGCACTGAGGATAACATCATGGCAATTTCATTCAAAAAAATGTTCAAAAAAGATGAAACTGAAGCAACGTCTGCAGTAATGATCGAGCAGCCAGTAGCAGAACAAGCTACAACGGTCGAAGAAAAAAATGAAGCAGAGAAAAAGAAAGGAAAACATGGCGAACCAGGAGTTTGTTGTGGTTCTTGCTCTTAGTGTCAAAGTAATGATGCATCTATAAACCTCAATCCAGTGAGGTTTATAGTAAATTCATTGGTAAAAGCATCACTAAGTAATAACCTGCAGTTTTGGCCAGCAAGTTTGCCACTTCTTTGATTTGACACGCTGTTCAAATGTCTGGAAAGAACGAAGTGGATTATAGGTCACGTGCAGCTTCCATAACGAATCAATACCAAACGCTGAAATAACTTCATACACTCCCTGCGCCGTTTTTCTTACCGCTATCGCTGTCTCTTTTTCAGGCCAGAACCCCATCGCATCTAATGTGCTGCTGTATGGCTCATCACCATTGCGCGTATGCATCACCGCTTGGTTTTTTACCTGCCAATTCATATTGGGCATTCTTCTTTTAAGTAGCGACTGATGTGACTTTGAATTCTCATGTCCGGGTTCGTTAGCTTTGAAGTAGATAACATCGATATCATTCAGGTTGGTTGGCTCAGTATAACCATGAAGGTGATCCCACACCATATTTCGAACAAAACCCGCCGCAACATAACATTGAGGTAAGTTAAGCGCATAAACCGCATCTAATATTTGCAGTCTGAGCGAATCTTGCTCTAATAATTCGACAATTCTATTCATAAACCAACTGTATAGAACGAACGAAAATTGTCCACAAAAATTACATTTCCGATGCAAAATACGCGAGAATCTCGGCTTCTGTCATCTCTTTAGTTTGATTCGAAAAACAGTAGTAGTCAGGCTTAAGATCGCTAAAATATTGCATGCTCATTGTGGCATTCTTCAGCTTCGGAAAAAAACCAAGCGGCATATTGTAGTGACCATTCTTTTTTAATCGATAGAATAAATGCGTCCCACAATCAACACAAAAGCCACGCTCAGCCCAAGCAGAAGAGTCAAATGTTTTTACCTTTTCGCTACCTTCAATAGTAACATCACTGCCACACTGCACCGCAAAAAACGGTCCTCCACCCCATGAACGACAACTGTTGCAATGACAGACCGTAAATTTTGGATTGATTGCAGCTGCTGTGATTTTCACACTGCCACACAAACAACTTGAGCTGTTCGAAATTGAATCAGACATGGTTCTGTTCCCTATTAAAATGTTCACATCAACGTGATGTCACACCGCGTTAGCTGTTATACCACTTCTCAGTGTCAATAACTGTCAGTAGCAATACTCAGGCCCTATTTACGATGAAGATCACAATACAGAATAAGAATGAGCCATAGATTTCATTAAAATCAGTTATTCGTCACAATTGTTTAGCAATAAATGCTTAAAATCATCTTCAGACGTCAATATATGGAGTAAGCATGAAAGAAGTACAATTTAGGACTATTGATAAGCTTTTTATCAAGATGTCTATTAACGATAAAATATGGGCTATTTTTGCTCTGTTTTTCATAGCACTAAGTATTACCGCCTTAGGCAGATACCAACAAACAGTCATTCATATTGAATCAAAATCGATGAGTTATGTTGAGGCAAAGTTGTCAGGCATCATTTCAGTATTAGATAAAACCGACAAAACTGAATTATCAAACCTGGGTATTGTAAAAGCCAATAACCGTAAAGTTAATCAGAATAATAATGGGGTTGTATCCGCGTCTGCTCAAGCTTCATCAGGAGATTATTATTCGCTCACACAAGATTTTTCACAGCAAGAATCATCAGCCAAGCAACAAGCCTTATCCACTTTTCTTTTTACTTTTTTATGGCTATTACCCATTGGACTCTGCCTCTATTGGGTTGCGACTTTCTTAGGAGGCGCGCTGTGGGTGCTCTACAGCGCCACACTGAAAATTGCTGATGGCGATTTAACCTCTCGCTTAGGCTTTCACCCTGGCCGCGATGAGTTTGGTACTATCGGTTGCGCACTCGATAAGGCGATGGATACTCTGAGCGAATTAGTCATTGCAGTAAAAGATAATGTGTCGACGTTAAGTCATACCACGACCTCTTTTCAACAAGAGATGAATCAGAGTCAAATACAGATTACCAACCAATACGCCTCATTAGATTCAGTGGCGACGGCGATGGAACAGATGACCGCTTCTGCTCACGAAGTTTCGTCTGTGGCCAAGCAGACAACGGCGAAAGTTGAAGGAGATTCTCAATACGTTGATTCTAGCTATGAACGTGTTCAGCATGCTATTGATGAGATTAGGCAACTTTCTGATTACATCAGCCAGACCTCAAGCTCAGTTGTCACACTGAATGAGAATACCACTCATATTAATGATGTGGTCACCACGATTAATGCTATTTCAGAGCAGACCAACTTATTAGCTCTTAATGCCGCTATTGAGGCCGCTCGAGCGGGTGAACAAGGACGTGGGTTTGCTGTGGTAGCAGATGAAGTGAGAACGCTTGCAAGTCGCACCCAAACGGCAACGGTTGAGATTCAATCGATGATCGAAAAATTGCAATCTGAGAGTAAAAATATTGGTGATATCACTGCAAAAACGGTGGAACAAGCACAAACCAGCAGCGATCTAATTACTGACATTGGCAACAGTGTTAAGGGGATATCAGAATCGTCTCGTGCGGTCATGGATATGAGTATTCACATCTCAACCTCCGCAGAAGAACAGAGTGACGTTGCCAATAATATCGCATCTGAACTGAGTCAAATTCGCACACAATCAAACGCGATTACACAGGTGGCGAAACAGTCATCGATTGGTGTATCTAAACTCTCTGATACCACCCATTCACTCGGTGAGATTCTAGAGCGCTATCGTACGTCGTAGAATGTGACTTTCTAAGCCATCAATTATGTAAAAATGAAAAAGTGCTACTCCGAATGAAGTAGCACTTATCTACTGAATATAACTAATGGTTACACTATTTACGTTTGAACTTCACAGGCGTATACGGTGCACGTTTACGCAGTGTCACAGGTTCACCATCAACATCCGCGACAATGGTAATTTCATACCACGCTGAGTGCTCAAGATCTTTTTCAGTGACCTTAAATGAGTGACTTAATACTCGTTCTTCATAAGGCTGAACGGTAATTTTCTCACTGTGACTGAGTTTATGGCTGCCGTGATAGAGATCAAACGTCACTTCACCACTGGTTTCACCTGCAAATGGTCCATGCAGATTCGCATCCAACTTAAGCGTTCCATCAGCAAAGTTTGCTGATATCTCAGTCAGCTCATAACCGTGATACTGTTTGGTTTTCTGCTCCATGATTTGAGTAATTGCTTGACCCAACCACTCATAACTCAATGTGGTTTTCACTGTTTTACCCTTAGCCAGTAACTCCACTGGGACAGCAAAGGTTACTTTTTCTCCCGCTTTCACGTTTACCGCAATGCTATCTGATATTTCCCCACTGACTTCAAATTGTACTTTTGCGTTCAGATTGTGCAAACCATGATTGGTGATAATGGCATACTCGCCCATCTTTTCTAAGCTGTCTCCCAACCAATCCACCTGCAACTGAACCCCAGAAAGTTCGGCTAACGCATCGTTAAGACCCGCTCCGTCTTTGGCTAGGGCTATCATTTCTCCATTAACTGAATTAACAACCTCATCTGCTTCAACTGGATTTAGCGCAGCATGATTCAACTGCTGGAAAGCCTCTCTCCAAGATGCTGGTGTATTATCTCCGGCTTTCCAGTTAGCACGAGCAAATCGTTGCGCCAGTTGATCCCCTTTAAAGCCCCACGCATTTGCAGCAGTCTCTACAGTGTAATCCGTTGGATTTAAATCACGACCATCATCAATGTACGGCGTAATTCCATGTTGATTATCTGAAGAGACTAAACCAAACTGACGGCCAGTTAACTTAATGTATTGCTCTGATGAAACAGGGAAATGGGTAACAAACGGCTCTGCACCTTCAGCTTTCACTGTCACAATAACCGCGCTCTTTGTTATCTGTACTGACACACCCAATTTAGGCTGACTTTGATTCAGCAAGCTAGTAATCACATTTTGTGGCAATGCAAACTCGCTCAGTTCACCACCAAAGCGACTCGCATCAATGATCAAGGATTTGGCAGATTGAATTTCAATACGTAATTGCTCATCCAGATCGGTGTTCGCCCCTTTCCAACCACGATAGCTCTCTTGGATTGCCTTTTCATTTTCCGGCGTGACCTTCACACCAAACGCCATACCAATCATCCCCTTATCAAGGCCCTCTTTTTGATAATTCAGCTCATAACCTAGAATTGGTTCTTCCACACCACGTTGCGCTTTTAGCACTAAATCACTGTCGTCTGCTGCTGGGAAATCAAGCATAAATGGACGATACTCTGGCGCTTGTCCCGGAGTCATGTTAAATCCAGCACGCTGTGGTTTATAATCATAGCTAGACTTGCGTTTATAGAACATGTTGCCATCAATTTCCCATGGACCACGGCTGGCTAAGATATGCGTATCTTGAATGTTCTCGACCCAAGCTTTAAATTCCGCTTCCATCTTCGTCCAATCAGGCACGATCTCTTGCAATATATCTAATGATTCACTACGGCTGTTGCTTTGGCGACGCATCACTTCCTGATGATAGATCTTCATGTATTGCGAGTATTCAGGATTGTTGTACATGAACTGAACAAACAACACATTCAATCCACGATCAAACCACTTACGATCATGAATATCCACCAGCGTTGGCTGCTCTTTTTTATAAGTGTCTAAACCCCATGTCAACATGTCAAATACAGGTACATCGTGGCCAAATACAGCCAACTGTTTCTTTTCACTATCAAAAATATGGTTTGCAGTCGAATCACCTAACCCTTCGCCATGCCAAGAAGGAGTCCATGGGTAGTTGCCTAACGCCATCTGATACGAGTGCATGGTTTCATGAATAGAGATATAACGTTGATGCTGAGGACGCTCTGTTGGGAAGCTATAACCGACCCAATTGTAATACATTGCCTCCCCCCCCGCGCTATGGTGGATACCTCGGTTAAAGCCATCATCAAACATCGCATCTCTAAGCACGTCGTTACTGGTTGCATACGTTGATGCAATGCGTTGTTGACCAATGTTGGCAGGCTCCATACCAAACAGTTCAACATAGTAAGGATATGAAAGCTCTAGTAGCTCAAGGAAAAATTTTGCTTTCGCTGCAGGGTAATCTGTTTTTAATGCAAAGTGTTTACTTACATACCACTCAAATCCAATGGAGTTCGCCACTTTACCTTCACTATAAGTGAACGGGATCTGCTTTCCGACATAGACAACATCGACTTGCTTAACCGTTGATACGCGGCCGTGGATCACCACATCGGCAGACATGCTGCTAGGACTTGGGATCGCTTGTACAACAGAGAGTTGAGTTTCTTCAGCAGTTGGCGCATCAATAGAAGGGGTTATTACAGTAGTGTCTTGAGCACAAGCCGTTAAAAACATCGCAGAAAACAGAGCACAGAGTTTCATCTTTTTCATTTATTACCTCGAACAATATAAAAACAACCATGTATTTATATTTAATTAATCGTTAAATATAAATACGGTCATTAATAATAAAAGGATAAGTATGGTTACCAGTAAAATCGCAGGCTATTTTTACCAGTGTAGCGCAATGCTGTTAAGGTAAGTCACGTCAAGATGTGACGTTAATTAAAGAAATGAAAACAAAGCATAAGCCATTAATAGATAAAGATAAAACTGGGACAAAGATCAAGTTAAGCTCTATGATAATGTGGCGTATGGGAAGTTAATTTAATTGAGAATATAGTCAGTAATCATTAGTATTGAAATAATATTCAAATAAAACCCAACAAACTGACAAAAAATAATTAATATCGTCTATATCATGAATTTATTTTGATTATATATTCTAGAAATATCTAATGAAATATAATTTCTTGACCGTTTTTAATTCACTCGAATTTTCGATTTATTATTTAACTAAAAAATCCCCCAACGCCGTTACATTGAGGGCAACATAAAGTCATGTTAAAGAGTCGTGACAATCATGAAGCAAACAAGCATCGACTACTGAATAGCAGCGCCTTGTTCTACCCAAGTACCGATGAGTGTGCGCTCGTCATCGGTCATTTGAGTAAGGTTACCCAGCGGCATGACTTGTGTTTGTACTGCTTGGGCCATAATACGTGGGACGTTCAGTTTAATTTCATCCGCGGTATCTAAAATGACACCAGCGGGTGCCGTTTGAAACGCTGGATGCGTTGGCGTACTCGAATGGCACACGGTGCATCGCTCTTCAATCACCGCTTTCACTTGTGTAAAAACGACCTCTGATGGTTCTCCTGTTAGTGCTGTCTTTTGCTGAGCGAACGGAGAAGTAACGTAAGCTAACGTGATCATACCTAGAGCAGCAACAGGCACCGTCCATGCGAATTTTTGGCTACCATGCCGCGTATTAAAGTAGTGGCGAACCAAAATACTGAATACGGCTAAGCCAGATAGAATCAACCAGTTAAATTCCGATCCATAAGTGCTTGGAAAGTGATTACTGATCATAATAAACAGCACTGGTAACGTTAAGTAGTTATTATGACGTGAACGCAATAACCCTTTTGCTGGCAGTGCTGGATCCGGCTCGCGGTTCTCAGCAATCGCTTTCACCAAGTTTCTCTGTGATGGAATGATCACGCGGAATACGTTGCCAACCATAATCGTACCGATCATCGCACCAATGTGAATGTATGCACCGCGTCCACTAAACACTTGGGACAACCCGTATGCAGCGGCGACTAATCCAAAAAACAAGATTGCACTAAGCAACACAGGTTTTTTACCCAAAGCAGATTCACACAAGAAATCATAGACAAACCAAGCAGCAACTATTACTGCAACACCCAGTGCGATTGAGCTGTTTGCATCTAACCCTGAACCTGGAGCAACCAAATAAATTTCCGCGTTGAGGTAATACACCACAGCCAATAGAAGCATGCCAGTGATCCAAGTGAAGTACGCTTCCCACTTAAACCAATGTAGATTTTCTGGCATTGTCGATGGCGCTAACTTATATTTCTCAAGGTGGTAGATCCCCCCGCCGTGTATTGCCCATAGGTCGCCAGTTAGGCCCGTTTTGGGATTAACACGATTTAGGTTGTTCTCTAACCAGTTAAAATAGAACGATGCTCCTATCCATGCGACACCAACAACAATGTGTGCCCAACGAACTGCTAGATTCAACCATTCGGTAATATGCGGATCCATAAATTACTCCTTTAATTCTTCCAGCCTTCACTTTTCTCTTCAGTGTGAAAACTGTTCATACCTTCTTAATACTGTGATTCTCTGATGAACAGGAAGTTAAGTTTATTTCGTGATAGCTGTCTGATCCATGACTTACATATCACGAAGACGAAACAATGCGATTTTGTTGATCTGTGTAATCGCCTGCGAAAATTCGGTAACAAGATCATTATCAATTCTTGCTTCAAAAGAGTCTAAAATCTGGAAACGATTGGCCCCTTTTACTGCCATAATAAAAGGGAACTGAAAACGCGCTTTATACAGATTGTTATAACGAGTAAATTTCTCAAACTCTTCTGTCGTGCACTGATCAATACCAGCACCCGCTTGCTCTGAAGTCGACGACTCTGTCAGTGTTCTATCCATCGCTGCTTTCCCTGCTAAATCAGGGTGAGCATTAATAAGATCAAGCTGTTTTCTCTGATCGGCGTTCAGCAATATTTGTGACATTTTTTGATGCAGCACCTCTACCTTGTCGTCATTGGCAGTAAGACCACTGTCAAATGCGACCTCCGCGACCCATGGACTGTGCTCATACACATCAGAAAAATGTCTAACGAAAAGATCTCTTGTCATGTTTGAAGGTTGACAGCTTGCAAAATTGCTCATGACTAATACTCCTCCATGCTTACGTGGGGATGATTTTCATGCCAGTGTCTTGCAATATCAATTCGACGACATAACCACACTTGGTCGTGTTGCTTTACATACTCTAAAAATCGTTTAAGTGCAGCAATACGCCCCGGCCTGCCAATCAACCGACAATGCAAACCTACCGACATCATTTTAGGCGCGGTCTCACCCTCTTCGTACAAGGTGTCAAACGTATCTTTTAAATATTGGAAGAACTGCTCACCAGAGTTAAACCCTTGCACTGTTGAGAAGCGCATATCATTGGCATCAAGTGTATATGGGATCACTAACTGCGGTTTATCACCATCCGTATGCCAGTAAGGAAGGTCATCATCATAAGCATCCGAGTCATACATAAATCCCCCCTCTTCAGCCACGATTTTGCGCGTGTTCGGACTTGTACGACCGGTATACCACCCCAACGGACGCTCACCCGTTATCTTGGTAATAATGTCGATCGCTTTATATAGATGGTCTCGTTCTTCGGCATAATCCATTTTTTGGTAATCAATCCAACGATAACCATGGCTGCAAATCTCATGCTTCGCTTCCACCATTGCTTTTGCCACATCAGGATGACGCTCTAACGCCATAGCAACGGCAAAGATAGTTAATGGGATTTCATATTTCTCAAACAAGCGCAGCACACGCCATACACCTGCTCGACTGCCATATTCGTATATAGATTCCATACTAATGTGGCGTTCATTAGGGAAAGGCTGCGCTCCGGGGATCTCCGATAAAAAAGCTTCTGATTCGGTATCGCCATGTAAAATGCTGCGCTCGCCGCCCTCTTCATAATTCAATACAAACGAAACAGCAACACGAGCATTGTTTGGCCAATTCGGATTTGGCGCAATTTGACCATAACCGATGAGATCTCTTGGATAATCCTTGCTCATTGAACTGCTCCTAAATGGTAATTGACGTCAAAATATCTACTTTTCTTGGACTAGATGTACCTTTGACGCCCTAATGTTTCTAATTTGTACCATTAATTGTATACAATCATCAATAAAAACGTAAATATTTTGTTTCTAAATTCATGTAAGACACTAATTAAATGTAAAGGGTAATAATATTAAGCGTTAACTTACTGTCGGTGAAATCAAACGCACAATGCGAAGTAATATTACTGTAACATTGCCCTTTACTATTTAAAAAATTGTGTACATAGTTAGTGAAACATAACAACAATTGGGTTTAATTTAACCTATTTAATCATAATGAAGATTGTAATAGAGTACCAATTGAATTCGACAAGATTAGGAGAGCGCATCGCGCTATAGACAGATGGGAAGATTAACCACACATATCCTCGATACCGCGAAAGGTTTGCCTGGATCAGAAATCAAAATCGAACTTTTCCGCATAGAGGCTGATTCTACACTGCTGATTAATACTGTATTTACCAATGCTGACGGCCGAACAGATTCTGCTATTCTAGACGGTGCTGAATTTTCTAAAGGTAAGTATCAACTTGTTTTCCATACCGCCCCTTACTTTAAAAGAGAGGGAGTTGAACTGCCACCAATACCATTTTTGGGTGATGTGGTGATACGTTTTGGTATTGATAACGAAGATCAGCACTACCATGTGCCCCTTCTTGTTTCTCCTTACAGCTTTTCAACCTACCGCGGCAGTTAAGGTCGAACTGCATTGAGAGTTTGTGTAGGATTAACATCAGTAAGTGAACCAACTATTTTTTTAACTACAAATGAGTAAAGTCCCTCTTCCCTGCAATGGCTGAGAGGGCTAAGGAAAACTATGAATGACTACCACATGGCTTAAAAACCCACTCGCGATATACACAGGTACAACGCACGACGCACAAGGCGGTGTTGTTGTCCAAGGTAACAAAATTGTTGAGCTCGTACCTTTAGGTGCCAAACCTCAAACTCAAATAGATCAAGTGACCGATGCCAGTCAGCATGTTATCACTCCCGGTCTGATTAATGCCCATCACCACTTCTATCAAACACTCACTCGTGCTTACCCAGATGCGCTCAATAAAGAGCTGTTCAACTGGTTAAAAACCCTCTATCCAGTATGGGCGGGTTTGGACTCAGAGATGATGAGTCTGGCAACGGAAGTGGCTTTGGTTGAGATGCTGCTATCAGGCTGTACCACCGCTTCAGATCACCACTACCTCATTCCAACCGGTTTAGAAAACGCCATCGATCTGCAGGTTGATGTGGCCAATAAACTGGGTATTCGCGCTATTTTAACTCGCGGTTCAATGAGTTTAGGTGAAGATGAAGGTGGATTACCACCAAGGCATACTATTCAGACAGAGCAGGTCATTATTGATGACAGTTTGAGACTGATTGATCAATATCATCAACGCGAAGATGGCGCGATGATTCAAATTGCGCTTGCCCCTTGCTCACCGTTCTCTGTTACCACCGATTTAATGAAAGAGACCGCTCGCATTGCTAAACAGCAACAGGTAATGGTACACACGCATCTTTGTGAAACCATTGATGAAGAGGATTTCTGTCTTAAGCAGTTTGGTCTGCGCCCGGTTGATTACCTCGAAGATGTTGGTTGGTTAAATAACCGCACTTGGCTTGCTCATGCTATCCACTTCAACGATGAAGAGATCGCACGCTTGGGCAAAGCAAACATCGGTATCAGCCACTGCCCGACCTCAAATATGATGCTAGCGTCTGGTATCTGTCGCAACAATGAACTGGAAGCGGCAGGCGTCAATGTTGGCCTTGGAGTCGATGGTTCGGCCTCTAATGATGGTTCAAATATGATTGCTGAAGTCAGAATGGCAATGTATCTGCAACGCTTACGATATGGCTCGGCTAATGTCAGTCACACGGATGCACTGCGATGGGCAACATCAGGCTCAGCCAAAGCGATGGGAAGAACAGACATTGGCGAACTGAGTGTTGGCAAACAAGCGGACATCGCTATGTTCAAGCTTGATGAGATACGCTTCTCAGGCGCTCATGATCCATTAGCCGCTCTGCTACTGTGTGGTGCACAGCAAGCCGATAAGGTGATGGTCGCAGGGCAATGGCGTGTCAGTGATGGTCAGGTTATTGGTCTGGATCTTGAGAGGTTGTTGTATAAACACCGCAATGCGGCCAAGCGCTTAGCAGAGAAGGCCTCAGTGCTGCGTTAATGTCAAAGGGCAGAAATCAGCTACGGATTTCTGCCTTAAAATATCTACAGAAAATGTTATTAACTTCCATTATTCACCTCCTATTATGTA
>JAESQY010000025.1 GCA_016764915.1 Aliivibrio sp.
CTTGATAAGTAAGTCGAAGAACAAAATCACAAATTGGGCAGTGTATAATCGTGCGTTAACTCAACGCGGTTCGATTACATTTTGGGTAGACGAATCTGCCATAGAAGCATGGACTTGCACTAAACATCATGGAAAGCGTGGTAGAGGATTCCAATTCTCTGACGTGGCGATTGAAACTGCATTAATAGTGAAAGGCGTGTTTTCTCTGCCATTACGCTCATTACAAGGCTTTATCGATTCCATTTTTTCTCTGATGGATGTGCCTCTGCGTAGCCCCAATTATTCGAGTATTAGTAAACGAGCCAACACGGTTGAAATAAAATATCGTAATCCATCGAGAGGGGCTATTCGACATATCGCTATCGATTCAACGGGCTTGAAAGTGTTTGGCGAAGGCGAATGGAAAGTGAAGAAGCACGGTAGTGAAAAACATCGAACGTGGCGCAAGCTCCATCTGGCGGTCGATGTTGATACACATGAGATAATTTCTGCTGAAATGACTCTCGTTAATGTCGGTGACAGTGAAGTCCTTCCGACGTTGCTAAATTCTTTGCGTCGACGGGTCAAAGAAGTTTCCGCTGATGGTGCGTACGATACGAAAGAGTGTCACAAAGTGCTTAATAAAAAAAAGATCAAACCGCTCATCCCTCCGAGAAAAAATGCAAGGTTATGGGAAGCTGGACATCCGAGAAATGAAGCAGTAATCGCACTCAAATCGGGTAAACTGAAACAGTGGAAAGCGGACACCGGTTATCACGATAGATCGTTATCGGAAACGGCGATGTATCGGTATAAAACGCTTACAAGCGGGACACTATCACTTCGGTGCTACAACGCTCAAGTTGGTGAAGCCTATGCGAATGTCTGTAGTGATACAAAGAATTTGGCCAATTAGATAGAGGTGTTATCTAAATTTTTAGAATTACTAAATGTAAGTCAAATTATGCTTCTGTGATTTTTGTGGTTAATCGGACGCAACACATTACGGGGCACAATGTATGGTAAATACAAACACACTTTGACCATATCTGTTATCAGTGATGTAAACCTTGCCAATACTCATAAAGACCATTGATGTCTGAGGAGCAAAACAGACTCATTGCACCTTTAATTTGTTCATCGCTCCATAACCACCATTTCATTTCTAATAACTGTGCAATTTCACTTTCAGTAAAACTGATAACGGATAAGTTTTGCTGGGTTTGAACCGACAATGTAATAAGGCGTAACGTCTTTCGTTACAACGGCTCTGCTTGCTATTATTGCGCCGTCGCCGACAGTCACACCGCTCATGATCATGGCTTCAGTACCAATCCACACATCATTACCAATAACGGTATCACCTGATCGCTCAAATCCATCTTTAGCTTCTGAAAAGTTTTCATTATCTTGGTAGAAAAATGGGAACGTGCTCACCCAGTTATTTTGATGGCCTTGATTTCCTGCCATCATAAAAACTATGATTATGGTAATAACCAGAATAGTAGCTGTGCTTTCCGACAATGATATTAGGATTCGTCACTTGTTCTTTCAGTGATTTACCAACAAAAGGGCTTTCAAAATAATTGTTCAACCTAAATTCTCTTTTGGGTTTATAGCATTAGCGATTTGTAGAGAGCATACATTGATATTAAGTACAGAGTGCAAAACTGGGGAAATAAACTGAGATAAATTAAGAAGGGAGCCCAATTGATGAAGCGTGGCACCCCGGCACTGCAGGTAAGTTACTCATTATAGATTCAACTTCTTCCATCCAACATGAACTTGGACCAATTTGCTCGATCAAAAACCACATAGCACGAATGACCCCATACAAACGAGTGAGGGAATTATGAACACCCCGAATGTCATTAAAATTGTTATGTGAAGGCAATGCCAGCACTTTTGAAGACTGTTGGTTCCAAATTCGAGTATGGTGAGCACATCGGTTGCGAAGGATGTTCATTTCCATTAACCAAGCTTGTAATACGCTTGTTTCTTTCTTATCCATTATTCCCAAGCGAGCACAAATGCGTTGGCGGTATTTGTCTTTTAGCATGCCATAATATTTAGACATTGTGCCGAAATCCCAAGCTTCAATAACCACCCAAAAAGGCATTTCTTTGTCGTTCCGCTTATGCCAAACAATACAGTCTTCACGGCTTCTTTCAATAAGCTTGCCATGTTTATTTTGCCACTCTTCCCACAAGCATGGTTTACGACCACTTTTTTTTAAGAATTTACCATTGATATACTCGGAGTCTTTCCACGCTAGAGGTTCTGGAATGTCTTTCCCAGAACCCGCTTCTTTTCGTTTTCCTCGACCTAACTCATGTGCAATTACACTACGTACAAATATCTCAATACGTTCTAACCCATTAAGCATTGCCATACGAAGTTTTTTATCAAGCAGGTAGAGATTAAACACATCCTCAAATCTCGTGTCAGGTGAGAACTCATTACTGCGTTTTGGGCGCTTTAAGTGAGGACATTCAATCGCAACTCCTTGGTCATCTCGTTCAATAAATCTTGCGGGATACCAAAAGCCACTCAGTCGATAATAACCAACTTGAGCTAATTTACGTTCTGTTCGTACCCTATCCCCGATAAGCATACCTCGTTGAGATAGCGTATCGACAAGCTCTCCATAATGTTTAAATTCTTTGGGTGGGATAAGAGCCATTATAATCCTTAGTTTACCTTGCTCCATGAACGAGAACGCCCAGCCTTGATTTCAAAGTCATCTCGTAAGATAACTTCAAAAACAGGGGACTGGGCACTATTGAAAAGGAGTATTATTGATAATCACGGACGAGTCAACATAAGTGATTACGATATATAGGTAACTAAAAACTGAAATCAGGGAAAAAGCACAACATGTAGTAATAAAACTCACTTAAAACTCTATATGCTGTGCATTACATTTATTTTAATTTTGCGATGCATGTTACGCCATCTGATAAATCGCAGCTTCCAACTCGTTTACGGCTTCTAGGTATTGAGTATAGATAAGAGCGCTAGGAGCTACTTCTTATCATTGTTCTCTCTTACTTTTTTGCGTTTGCAGCCTTTTTCTCAGCCCAAAGTTTAAGTTTGGTTGAGTTGATTGTTAAGTACCCAAAAATGGCCCCAACAACTAGAATAAATAGCAAAACAGATGTGCTAGTCATATGTTTCTCCTTTAACTTATCTTTTATTATATTACGTATCAGAACGGCTGTATTGGGAAAATCAAAAACAGTGACCAATACAATTGAGTAAAGAGAGTAAAACAGGAAAAATGAACTAAGATTAAGAGAGTTAGGATGATGGAGATTAACTTTGATTTTTCAGAGGAGATTTCTATGGAGAGTGTTGGGTGGAAGCCCCAGCCACATCCCGGCACACACGACGCCTGCTGCGGCTGCTTCCTTCCGGATCTGACCGAGTTCACAAGTTAGTGTTGCGAGAGGACCAGAGCCTCCATAGATTTGTTGCACTGCCTAAGCAGATGCAAGGATTATCGGTGATGCTCGATATGAATGCAAGGCTAAATAAGCAAAAATGATCTGATTGCTTGTTTATTATACCGTTAGCGCCTTTTTACGATTATTCGTCCTTTCCGTCATCGACATACATCATAAAATCGGTTGCCCAACCTGAAATCAAAATCATAAACCAAGAGATCAAAACTGGGTTTGGGACCTCATATTGCGGAGTGACCACGAAAGTGGCGAAGGCAACCACCGGCAGTAACCAAGAGAGCGATGAAGACCACTTAACATCTTTTGAATTATTAATGGACTGCAAGCTCACAATAATTCCCGTGACACATAACATAGCCAATGCGGCATGAGCCATTCCAGCCATCCACAATGGGATCACCACAAGCAGTGGCAGCCATAAATTTCCATCAATTTTGCGCCAGCTTCTTGCGGCAAACCACACCATAATGACCGCTGCGATCTGAATAATGGTATAAATTGGTTTTCCGTCTAGGTTGCCTTCATATTGCAGTGCAATGATTCCCGCTTCCATCGCTACAATAACGGCGGTAAGCATCGCGACAACTTCTTTGCTGCTTTTATAGGAATAAACCACCATAAACAGTGGCAGCAGTGTCCAAACACTGATCGATAGAGCAAGAGGTTGATAAGGAAGAACCAGTGCGTAAAGCGCTAATGCGAAAAGAAGTAACCAAGCGGCTGCGCGTCCTTTTGGAAGAAGCCACAGTGCCGGAATGGCAAATGCAAGAGGTGGAATTTCTCCACCATTAATGCCTAGCGCGCTAACTCCAACGACCGCTAAGACAAGGGTAATTAATACCTGAACCATAGAAAACGACATAATACACTCCCTGCAAATATGCTTTTCGTATTGACTTTGTTGCTATTGGATATTTACTATCTTCCTAATTAGTTTAGTATTTCTTTTATTCTTCAGTATAGCAAAGTTATCGACAATGACTGAATTTGAACTTCAAATATTTGCGGCTATTCACCAAATTCCGAAAGGGAAAGTGGCGACTTATGGCGATATCGCCAAGTTGGCCGGGTTTGCAAACTACGCTCGTCAAGTCGGAAAGGTACTCTCTAGATTGCCTTCAGATACTAAGTTGCCTTGGTTTAGAGTGATCAATGCCCGTGGTTATATTTCATTAACTGACCACTGTTTTTTTCGTCAAAAAGATAAATTATCCGAAGATGGTATCGAGGTATCAGATGAGGGTGAAATTGATTTGAAGAGGTATCGATGGAGCGCCGGAAGCCCAGCGCTCTGAGCAATTAGTAACGAACACCAATCAAGCGAAGATCTTGGTTTTGAGTCGAGTTTTCATCGGTGATGACGCCGTAAACGGTGTCAGTGGTAAACCGTAATTTTCCATCAACCTCAATAGTTGCACGAACACTATAGCGGTGATTTTTCACAATATCAGTATCGTTATACTCAAGCGTGTAATTAAATGGTACTTGCTTACCCTCTGTTTTAAAACTTTGTGTCGCAAGTACAATCGATGACGCATCTGCACGCGAAATATCTTCTAACACAACCGTGACTACCGCATTATCAGGTAGTGCAATACGCTCACGGTAGCTTAATGAGCCCTCTACCGTTGCCATACTATTTTCACTGCCAGTGGTGGTACAACCAACCATTACAGAACCAATCACTAATGACATAATAACTAATAACGCCTTTTTCATAATCTATTCTCACAAAAATTAATTCGCGCCAATTATAGACATCGCTTGCTTTTGTGTCTTGTTTTAAGAGAAGATTTGACAATGAATTGACGCAGCGTTCTCAATAGTTAGGCGAATTAACAATGAATAATACATTAAATGAATTACTCGATTTGTTGCAGTTAGAGCAATTAGAGCAAGGGCTATTTCGAGGACAGAGTGAGCACTTAGGGCTGCCGCAAGTGTATGGAGGTCAAGTCATTGGACAGGCACTTTCAGCCGCAAGATACACCGTCGACAGCGATAGAATGGTGCACTCATTTCACAGCTACTTTCTCTACCCTGGCGATCCACAAAAACCGATTATTTATGATGTCGAGACGCTTAGAGATGGCCGGAGTTTCAGCACAAGACGGGTGAAAGCGATTCAAAATGGTCGCCCTATTTTCTATCTCACCGCCTCTTACCATGGTGAAGAGCCGGGGTTTGAACACCAATCTGTAATGCCTGATATCAAAGGGCCTGAGAACTATCGTTCTGAAACAGAGCTCGCCAATGCCATCAAACATAAGCTGCCGCCGCAAGTTCAAAAGATGTTCTGCACCGAAAAGCCAATCGAAGTTCGCCCAGTCACTGTCGTTAACCCGCTTAAACCGCATCAGGCCGACGCAAAACAGTACTTATGGATTAAAGCCAATGGCCAATTACCTGATGACCAGCTGATCCATCAATATATGCTGGCTTACGCATCGGATTGGGGATTCTTGGTTACCGCCCTGCACCCTCATTCGGTAAGCTTATTAACACCGGGGTTCAAAGTGGCCACTATCGACCACTCAATGTGGTTCCACCGTCCATTCAAAATGGATGAGTGGCTGCTATTTGCCATCGAAAGCCCGAATGCAAGCGGCTCACGAGGGTTGGTTCGTGGAGAGATATTCAATCAACAAGGGCAACTTGTGGCTTCTGCCGTACAAGAGGGGTTAATGAGACAAACGTAAAAGCCGCCTACGCCAACTCAGGTGCTTCTTCCAGTTGATGTAAGTTTTCACCAACTTGTTGCAGCTTGTGCATCTGCCAACAACGACCTTGCTGCTCAATCAATGCCTGATGCGAGCCTCGCTCCTCCAGTTTTCCTTGATGCAGCACCAAAATTTCGTCGGCATCTGCAATGGTAGAAAGCCGATGAGCGATGACAATCAAACTGAGCTCTTGTCGCAGCTTAGTCAGCGTTTTTTGAATTAACTGCTCAGTACCAGAATCGATGTTTGCTGTTGCTTCGTCTAGGATCAATATTTTAGGTTTAGCAACCAATACTCTGGCCAGCGCCAACAGCTGTTTCTGACCCGCAGATAGGTTCACTTCCCCCTGCCCTAATTGAGTATTTAGCCCCTGTGGAAGCTGAGCAACATAATGTCCTAAACCAACACGCTCAAGTGAGTCTTGAATCAATTCATCACTCACCTCACGGCCCAAAGCGACATTGTCTCGCACTGATTCACTTAATACATGAGGATCTTGCTGCACCATCGATATTCCCTGTTTCAAGGCGTAGTGAGACAGTGTATTAAGCTCTCGATTATCCAGCTTTAATGAACCTTGTTCGGTCGGATAAAACCCCATTAATAACGACGCTAACGTGCTCTTACCACTGCCCGTATGACCCACCAACGCTAAAAATCCTCGATGAGGTAACGAGAAACTGACGTTATCTAAAATCGTCTGGCTACCATCGTAACTAAAGCTCAGATTACTGACTTCAATCGCCCCAGAAGATAACAACTGTTGATCGTCGCCATACTGCTGCTGCGGCGCGTCCATTAAAGCAAACAGACGATCTCCGGCAACAATTGCCTGTTGCAGTAACGAGAGCTGCTGAGTCATCTCAATCAAAGGCTCAGTCACTCGGCCTAAATAACTGATAAAAGCGTATAAGACCCCAACGCCTATGAGTTCTACCCCGCTGAAACCAAAAACAGCAACCAGTGACAACAGCGCAAAACCAGACAGAAGATCTATCAATGGCCTTAACAAGACCCCGTTCAATTTAGTGATACCGATTTCTGCATCGAGATGTTGTTGGTTAAGATCGCCATACTCTTTAGAGAATCGCTTCTCTTGGCGCATCAGTTGAATCAAGCTCATGCCCTGCACTGATTCACTCATGGTGGCATTCAAATCGGCCAATAAGTCGCGAACTCGCCCATACGCACTGGCGCTGACGCGTTGATAAAAATACATCACAACACAAATCAGTGGGATCAACACCATCACCACTAAGGTCAATCTCCAACTGAGCAGTGTCATCACCACTAACATCACTGAAATCAGCGCCACATTGCGCATGGCCGTCGCTAGCACCTGCACGTAAAGGTCTTTTAACGTTTCAGTATCATTGGTAATGCGTGAGACCAATTTTCCTATTGGCGTGTAATCAAACGCAGATAACGGTTGATTAATAATGGCGCTATAGACCTGTTTTCTGACTTTTTGTACCACACCAATCGCCAAGCGGTTAAATCGTAACGACTGCTTGTAGTGCAACCACGCCGAGGCGATCTGCAAAAACACATACAATCCCGCTAAACCGATTAACGTCATCTGCGGGTAGTAATCTTTAATGACATGTTCATCTAAAAAGACCTTAATAATCCAAGGTCCTGATACTTCAGCCAGCACCGCCAATAACAGTAACGCAGCGGCTATGCTCAGCTGTTTAGGTTGACTGAACACATAACGCAGTAGGCGAGATAAAATCTGTTTTCTATTCATTACGCCTCCAACTCCGATACCAACATCTGATATTGATGCATTTCACTGTACCAACTGTTTTGACTGATCAACTGCTGGTGCGTGCCTTGCTCAGTCACTTGCCCCTGATTTAACACAATAATCTGATCTGCTTGCTCAAGAGCAGTTAGGCGATGAGCAATCACTATCACACTCTGCTTTCGTTCACTGCTGTGTAAGTTCGACAAAATTCTATGTTCGGTTCTGCCATCTACGGCAGACAGCGCATCATCCAAAATCAAAATGGGGGCTTCTAACAGCAGTGCCCTAGCAATTGAGATACGCTGCTTTTGACCACCGGAGAGCGTAATGCCTTTTTCGCCCACTAAGGTTTCGTAACCCAGCTTAAAGTTCATGATATCCTCATCAATACAGGCCAATTCCGCGGCATGACGGATCTGATCTCGAGTGGCATTTGGAAAACCCAATGAAATATTTTCGGCAATTGAGCGGGAGAACAGAAACGGAGCTTGGCTCACTACGGCAAACGTTGATCGCCACATGCTAAGGTCCGCCTCTTTGATCTCTACATCACCTAAATAGATCTCGCCCTCTTTTAGCTCTTGTAAACGCAACAACAACGCAATCACCGATGATTTTCCGCTGCCAACAGGCCCCGCTAACCCTAAAATGGTTCCGGGTTTTAATTCAAACTCTATCTGATGCAGTGCCGGGTGTTGTTGACTGTGCCAGCTGAATTTTTTCACATCCACACTCAATGTTGATGAGTTTTTTGCTAACGCGCTGTTACCAGAAACAATTTCAGGCTCTTCGTCAAAGATGGTTTGTAGCCGTTTCCACGCCGCTGAACCTCGTTCAATAATGTTAAACAACCATGCAATGGCTAACATCGGCCAGATCATCAAACCTTGATAGAGGGTAAATGCGGTTAAATCTCCTAAGGTCATTAGCCCTTGGGCAACCATATAACCGCCACCAGCCACACTTAAAAAGAAGGACATGCCAATGGTTGAATAGATAACCGGGTCAAATTTTGCGTCGACTTCCGCCACCGCCATATTATGCTCACCCGCTTGATCTGCGGCGGCATCAAAATTGGCTTGTTGATGCTGCTCTAAACCAAACGAGCGCACCATTCTTATGCCGTTCAAAGAGTCTTGCGTGGTTTCCGTCAAGGTCGAGAATGCCGCCTGTGAAGATGAAAAGCGCCCATGCAGCTGTGAACCCAGTTTATTCACAAACAGTGCCATGATTGGCATCGGCAGTAGCGCTAACAGTGTCAATTGCCAACTCAGCTGAGTGGTCATTACGATCAAGACAATCGCGCCACTTATCAAGGAGTCAGCAGCAGTAAGCACGCCCTCACCTGCGGTCATGACGACGGCGTTAACGTCGTTAGTTGAGCGCGCCATTAGATCGCCCGTTTTGTAGCGTTCAAAAAACCGAGGCGGGTGTTTTGAGAAGTGTTTAAATAGACGATTTCTTAATACCGTACCTAGCTCTGCAGCCGCACCAAACAACCATACTCGCCACAATACTCGCAAAAAATAAGAAAACAGCCACATACCTGCAATACCAAGCAAGGGTAACCAAAACTGATCACTGCTCATCGAGCCTGCAACCACCTTATCAACCACCTGCCCGATCAGCTTTGGCGGAATCATTTCAAGCAAAGAGACCACCATCAAAATCAGAATAGCGCCTAAGTATTTACGCCACTGTCGCTTAAAATACCAAAAAAGCTGAGCAAAAATCCGCATTCTCTCTCCGTTAACTGATCGGCAGCGCCGTAGTGTATTTTAGAGGCTCCATGGCAAACGTAGAGGTCACATTGGTTAATCCATCAATGCTATTAACCAAACGTTTATAAAAAAGATCAAACTGTTTCATGTCTGCTACCAGCACTTTCATCATATAGTCATACTCTCCTGCCATACGATAAAACTCCATCACTTCAGTGTACTCAGAGATGATCTCTACAAACTTTCGGTACCACTCATGGGAGTGATCGCTGGTTTTTACCTGTACAAACGCGGTAAAAGAGAGCCCCAACTTCTCAGGATCAAGCAGCGCCACGCGTTTGCTAATTATCCCGTTCTCTTCCATCCTTTTGAGACGTTTCCAACAAGGGGTGGTGGTTAAGTTGACCGTTTCGGCCAATTCAGCAAGAGAGAGCGTGCCATCTAGTTGTAACAGCTGTAGCAATTTCTTATCAACTCTATCCAATTCCATTGTTTATCATCACCCTGTAAGAGAAAATTTTTCTATTAAATGCGTTATTAACTAGAATATAACAAAGTTTTACTCCCAGTATAGCGTTAAATTATTCCTACCAAACAAAAAATTAATTGAGAGTATTATGTCTATCGATCATAACTGGATAAACAATGCGATCAGCGCTATTGACGCCGATTACCAACGCTCCGCAGATACTCATCTAATCAAACTGGAGATTCCTTGTTTAGCTGGAGTTGACCTCTATCTAAAGGATGAAAGTACCCACCCAACAGGTTCATTAAAGCATCGACTCGCCCGTTCACTGTTTCTCTACGCCATCAGTAATGGCTGGGTTGGAGCTGAAACCACCATTATTGAATCCTCATCGGGTAGCACTGCCGTTTCAGAAGCCTATTTTGCTCGTTTAATTGGTCTGCCCTTTATTGCCGTGGTTCCAAAATCCACAGCCTGTAAAAAAATTGAGCTCATCAAGATGTATGGTGGTCAAGTGCATTTTGTGGATCGTTCAGATGAGATTTACGATGAATCGAAACGATTAGCCAAAGAACTCAATGGCCATTACATGGACCAATTTACCTTTGCCGAGCGTGCGACAGACTGGCGTGGAAACAACAACATTGCCGATAGTATCTATAACCAGATGTCACTGGAGAGTCACCCGATCCCAACCTGGATTGTTATGAGCCCAGGTACGGGGGGAACATCAGCAACAATAGGTCGATTTATTCGTTATCAACAGCACCATACCAAACTCTGTGTTGTTGATCCTGAGCACTCGGTTTTTCACGATTATTATAAAAGTGGTGATAAAACATTAACTCTGGATCGAGGAAGTCGAATTGAGGGAATTGGTCGCCCAAGAGTAGAACCGAGTTTCATCCCGACCGTCATCGATGAGATGCGAACCATAGCCGATGCCGCCAGTGTGGCCACCATCTACTGGTTAGAACAACAAATTGGACGAAAAGCGGGCCCTTCTACTGGCACAAACTTATATGGCGCTCTGCAACTTGCCGTAGAAATGAAACAGCGTGGTGAAACAGGATCAATCGTGACATTGCTTTGCGACAGTGGCGAACGATACTTAGACAGCTACTATGACCACAATTGGGTGGAGAATAACATTGGTGATATCACCCCTTATTTGAAGAAATTAGAAGAGTTTGAGCAGACATCTTTGTTGTAAAGCTGTCCCTTAATATTATTTACAACACTTTTTGCCACTGGATCTCAGTGGCTTTTTTGTATCCAGTGACTTAAGATCCACTCATTAGACCAAAAGGATGATCAAAATGAGCTCTGCAATTGTTGTTTTTAGTGGTGGCCAAGACTCCACAACCTGTTTGATTCAAGCCCTTACTCAATATGATCACGTCCACTGCATTACATTTGATTATGGACAACGTCACAGCCAAGAGATCGACGTAGCAAAAAAAGTGGCGAAAGAACTTGGCGCAACATCGCACAAAATCATGGATGTTAGCCTGCTTAATGAGTTAGCAATCAGCTCATTAACCCGTGACAGTATCCCGGTCTCACATGAACTGCAAGAGAACGGTTTGCCTAACTCCTTTGTGCCGGGACGAAATATCCTGTTCCTTACATTGGCGGGAATATACGCCTATCAACTGGGGGCAGAGGCGATAATAACGGGTGTGTGTGAAACCGATTTTTCTGGTTACCCAGATTGCCGTGATGAGTTTGTTAAATCGATTAACCAATCGCTAGTATTAGGGATGGACAGGCAGCTCAAGATTGAAACCCCGTTAATGTGGTTGAATAAAGCGCAGACTTGGCAACTTGCAGACTCATTTGGCAAGTTAGACTTTGTCCGTAACCACACCCTAACCTGCTATAACGGCATCATTGGAAGCGGCTGTAAAGAGTGCCCAGCATGTGAACTAAGACAAAATGGACTTGAAGAATATTTATCTAGTAAAAGTGCATAAGTATAGATTGATTCGCTAAACTATTCTTTTGGGGGTAATTGAGTAAATTCATTCACTTGCTCAATAATCCCCGCTCAACAATTCACCAATACCTTCACAATTTAATAATAAATAATGTAACTCTTACTATTATCACCGAGATTTCCATTCAACTTCTTTACAAATTTCAATTTTATTTTACATTTTTAAATGAATTTTCACTCAAATAACTCTAGCTTATAATTAGATTTCTTAGCGTAGGTGCTAGTAATGAAGCGATGGTTTACTCTGATTTTTATCATAATCCCACTACAATTCTCTAACGCAAGCAGCTCAGCGGTTAACGATGAAGTTTTACTTGAATCGCTCATAAAGTCAGGTGTTATCTGCTCTGAGCTCTCCTATTCTGAACAACAAAAAGCCCTACAAATCTACCTCAATAAGAGAGCGGTGCACACTCAACATAAAAACTCGGCGACGCCCAAACCTCCCCCGTCGTCACAGGCTCTAAGCAAGCAGACCCCATCGTCATCCCATACCACGGAAGGAACCGAATGCATTAAGCCTGAATAGAATTCCGTGTTCTAAGCACTCGTTTAATCTCAAATTTTATACTTTATATTTTATAACTTTAATCACGAAAAACCAAACCCAAGTAACACACTTTAAAGGAATAATAATGCGTATACTTAAAAACAGTTTGCTCACGGCATCACTGCTGGTTGCAATGGGGGGAGTCACCGCTTTTGCCTCAACCCCAGCAGATTTAGCGATAGCCAATAAAGACAAAATAGCTGAGATGCTCACAGCAAATGGCACCATCAATCCTGGTGCTAGTGTGTTGGAGATCGAAGAAGCCGTAACACAATATTTAAAAAGAAAATCGCATAAAATCAAAGATGACGCTGTATTTAATAAGCAAGCGCAACATGAACATGCAAAAATACTGAAAAAGATTCAGTTTGGTGCCAATAACAACAACGCCAGAGCAATGATGTTCTCAACGCAAACCAAACGTACCGACAAAGTGTTGGCTGTGTTGATTGATTTCCCTGATCTCCCTTGGGATGACAACCAACTTACGCCAGACCATACTGGCATGTACTACGACTCATACGACTCAACACATTATAAAAACCTTCTTTTTTCACCGACGGGTTATGACGGACCAAACGGTGAAAACCTCATTTCGATGAGTCAATATTATGAGAGTGAATCAGGCAATACTTACAGCGTGGATGGCGAAGCGACTCGTTGGTATCGAGCATCTAAGAGCGCCAACTATTACGGCAAAAACGACGCAGTCACCGATAATGATATGAACGCTAAAGAGCTGGTACGTGAAGCTCTGGCGCAACTTGCTTCCGATCCAACGATTGATTTATCTGAATACGATATTGAAGACCGCTATGACTACGATGGCGATGGCGACTACAACGAACCCGATGGTCTTATCGATCACTTGATGGTTTTCCACGCCTCCATTGGTGAAGAGATGGGCGGCGGAGTATTAGGCGCAGATGCGATTTGGGCCCACCGCTGGAATTTAAGCAGCCCATTTGTGCTAGAAGGCACCACCAGCTCTCTACCTGATCGTTGGAATGCCAGTACGCCGCTTACGATTACACCATTCAACCCATTGATGCTGCTGCTGGTATCTGTGCGCATGAATATGGCCACGATTTGGGTCTACCCGATGAGTATGACACCAATTATTCTGGCAAAGGCGAACCCGTCTCTTACTGGTCTATCATGTCTTCAGGCAGCTGGGCGGGTATCATACAAGGAACAGAACCGACCGCGTTTAGTGGTTATGCAAAAGCCTTCCTACAAGCCTCTCTAGAGGGACGTTGGGCTGACAGCGAAACAATGAGCCTTGATGCCCTCAGCAACAAAGAGGAGATCGTTACGCTGCATCAAACCACCAATAATGACAGTCGTAACCAAGTGCGTATTGATCTTCCTTTGAAAAATGTCACCGGTGTCACCCCTTTTGAAGGCAGTGCTCACTACTATTCCGATCGCGGTAACAATCTGAATACCTCCATGTCAATGGACCTTGTTATCCCTGCTGCTAGCAATGTTACGCTTAAGTTTAAAGCGTGGTTTAACATTGAAGTTGCCTACGACTTTGCACGCATTTTAGTCAATGGCACCCCCATTGAAGGCAACATTACCACCATGGATGATCCAGAAGCGATGGGTTTAGTGCCTGCAATCTCAGGTGTCTCTACAGGTTGGGAAGACGCACTGTTTGACCTAACGCCTTGGGCTGGACAAACCATCAAACTGAGCTTTGATTACGTAACTGATGGAGCCGTTATTGAAGAGGGCCTCTATATTGATACGCTTGAGTTAGACGTTGATGGTGTGATTGAGGCTATTGATAACGTTGAATCTACGCCTAAGTTCGCTCTAAACGGCTACAGTGTAAATGATGGTTTCCATCTAGCCGAACACTACTACCTACTTCAGTGGCGTAACCATGACCAAGTGGATAACGGCCTGAACCATATTACTCGTATGGGTCAAAACATGTCATTTGAACCGGGTCTACTGATTTGGTATGTCGATAACTCAATGACCAATAACTGGGTCGGTGATCACCCTGGTAACGGTTGGTTAGGGGTTGTTGATGCCGACACCAATGCGCTTACCTGGGCCATCAGTGGTGAAATCGCACAAACACGATACCAAGTCAGAGATGCAACGTTCTCACTTCACTCACAAGGTATCTTTAGCTTAACGAATAAAGATGGCGATACCTTAGAAGATTTCCACCTTGATAACACTGCACTGTTTAACGACAAAGAGGACTACAGCTCTGCAGGTGCGCCAGATTCAGGTCGAATTCTGACCCCTTATGGCATCACTATCGAGATTCTGGATCAAGCGGAGGATAACGCTTATGGTGTGCTGCGTATCTCGACGGATATTGCGGACAACATGGCCCCTAAAGCTGAGTTTGAATTTGAAGTGACCGAGTTAATGGTTCAGTTTGAAAACGACAGTGAAGATGATGATGGAACCATTGAGCGCTATGAGTGGGACTTTGGTGATGGCGCAGTAAGCGACAAAGTGAACCCTACTCATGTCTACAGTGAAGCGGGCGTTTACCCAGTCACATTAACCGTTACCGATAACTTAGGTAAATCACACAGCCAACAGCAATCGGTTGACGTGTTTATGCCAAACCAAGCACCGGTTGCTGATTTTGATTTCTTCAATATGGGCGGGTTAACCTTCCTTTGGTCAACCAGCTACGATGTTGATGGTGATATTGTGAAGACCAAATGGAAATTGCCAAATGGTGTGAAGAAAAAAGGCACATTTATCATTCACTACTTCCAACAAAAGAAAAACAAAGTCACCATTATCGTCAAAGATAACAGTGGTAACACCTCGAAAAAGAAACAAAGGATTGTTCTACATTAATCGATTGATCTTTTAAGAGTGCCACACAAAGTATAAAGCCAGTCATCGTGACTGGCTTTATTTCTTATTTCTTCATTCGTTTCTTTCTATCCATGTGTGGCTCTTTGTTTCACATCCAGTGCTAACTCTCTCTCCAGTTCCGCTTCAATATAACCCGGTGAGTGCGTGGCGCTTGAGAGCAATCGATACATAGCAGGAATAATAAACAGAGTGATCATGGTTGCAAAAGCCATGCCGAAGAACACCACTGTACCCACTGCAATTCGGCTCTCTGAACCTGCTCCCGTTGACATAATCAGAGGAATTGAACCTGCTAGCGTCGTGAATGCCGTCATGAGTATTGGCCGTAATCGACGAGCGGCGGCGTCAACAATTGCTTGTTCAAATTCCACCCCACGATCTCGCAACTGATTGGCAAACTCAACGATTAATATGCCGTTTTTGGTCACCATACCGATCAACATGATCATGCCAATCTGGCTATAGATATTTAGGCCTTGGTTCATAAAATAGAGACCTAAGAATCCGCCAAACACGCCCATTGGCACCGTAAACATCACTACGAGCGGGTTGATAAAGCTCTCAAACTGCGCGGCGAGTACCAGATAAGCCACCAACAGTGCCAAACCAAAAACAAACAAAATGCTGCTTTGATTCTCTTTATACTCTTTCGACTCACCACTGTAAGAGACAGAGATGTCACTTGGCAGTTGCTCTATCGCCGTATCATCAAGGAAATCTAACGCATCTCCCAGCGTATAACCGGCTGCAACCGTGCCGCTTAGAGTAATCGACTTCTGCTTATTGTTATGAGACAGGCGATTAGCCGAAGCCACTTCATCAATCTGGGTAATGGTGTCTAGGGTGATCAAATCACCCGATGCGGTTCGCATGTAAATTTGGCTCAAATCGCCCGCATTATTAAAGCTATTTTCATCTCCGCGCAGATAAACATCGTACTCTTCACCGCGCTCAATGTAAGTGGTCTCACTACGCCCTCCGAGCATGATCTCTAACGTATTTGAGACATCTTCAACACTGATACCAAGCTCAGCGGCGAGTGATTTATTGATCGACACCACCAACTCAGGCGTTTTTTCAGAGTAGTTCAAATCCGCACCACTGATAATGCCGCTGTTATCCGACGCCTGTTGCAGAAGTTGCGCCCACTTTTGCAGTTCACTGTAATCCGAACCGCCGAGTACAAACTGAACCGGATCACTTGAACCACCTCTAAAGCCAGGCATCATTGGGCGAACCATCACATCCGGTATGTCTTTCAGTGCTTGGCTGACCATGCCTAACGCTTGTTGTGCGCCCACCGTTCGGTCTGCCCAATCTTCAAGCACCATAATAACAAAACCAGTCTGATCCCCCGCGTTACCTCCAAATGCAGGCGCTTGAGTGCTGAACGACTTAATCACACCTTGCCCTAATAACGGCATCAATCGCGCTTCTACAATGTCCATATTGGCGGTCATGCGGTTATAACTGGTTCCTTCTGCCCCTTTAACAAAGGCAAACAGCACACCACGATCTTCCTTCGGAGCTAACTGCGATGGCACCTGCTGCATTAACCAGAAACTGCCAGCAATACAGGCAACAATAATCACAGGAGCCCCCCAACGAAATCGAACCGCAGCCGAGACAGCTCGACGATAACGACTCTCTAAACGTTGAAAAAACGAATCCACAGCGCGGTTAAACGCATTCGGTTTAACATTCATCTTCAATATTTTACTGCCCAATACCGGCGTCAACGTCAGTGCAATCAGTGATGAGAAGATCACCGACATCGCCAATAATACCGAGAACTCAGTAAACAGCAGACCGACCATGCCATCCATAAAAGAGATAGGAAGAAACACCATCACCAAGACTAATGTGGTGGCCACAACCGCAAAACCGACCTCTCGCGTGCCTTTATAGGCGGCAAGTAACGGCTTTTCTCCGCGCTCAATGTGGTGGAATATATTTTCCACCACCACGATGGCATCATCCACCACCAATCCAATGGCAAGAATCAACGCCATTAGTGTGATCAAGTTGATCGAAAAACCAAAATAGTAAGCGGCAATAAGTGAGGAGATCAACGACACTGGAACCGTAATCGCGGGTATTAGCGTTGCCCGAATTTGGCCAATAAAAATGTAAAGAACAAGAATAACCAAACCGGCGGTAATAAAGAGTGTGTTGTAGACCTCGCTAATAGAGCGATCAATAAACACGGTCGAATCATAATCGATGGCTAAACGAGCCCCTTCCGGCAGAAATTTTTGTATCTTTGCCACTTCTTCATGCACTGCTGTCGCGACTTCTAACGGGTTGGCATCTGACTGAGGAATAATCCCTAAGCTTATGTTCACCACACCATCACTTTTAAATGATGAGTTTTCATTTTCAGCGCCGACAGAGACTTTCGCCACATCTTTTAAGTAGATTGGCGTGCCATCACTGGCCGTTTTCACCACCAAATAATCAAAGTCTTGAGGTTCATAGTAGAGCCTTGCGGTGCGTACTGACATCACCGTCGTATCGTTACGTACTTCACCTGCTGGGTTTTCAACATTCTCCGCTTTTAAAGCATTAACAATATCGGATGTGGTGACCTGACGCCCAGCCATTTGAGTGGGATCCAGTTTGACATACATGACCTTATAAAGGCCGCCTGAGATATTAATCGAACTCACACCTGAGATAAGACTGAACCTATCTTCGAGCACTCTTTGTGCATAATCGGTCAGCTGAGTGCGATCCATCTCGGTTGACGTAAGATTAATGTACATGGACGCTTCGCCGGAGCCATTATTTTTAGACACAATGGGATCATCTGCTTCATCTGGTAATGCACGTTGGCCTTTAGCAACGGCATCTCGAACATCACTCACTCCTTCTGTTAGGTTCCAACCTAAATCAAACGTAATGGTGATACGAGACATGCCATTCCTAGTGACTGACGTTATCTCATCAATGCCACTGATACCGGTGATTTGGTCTTCAAGAACAGAGGTAACCTGACTCTCCATGATGGTAGCAGCCGCCCCTTCATAACGAGTCATTACGGTCACTACTGGGCTCTCGACATCGGGCATCTCTCTCACTGCAAGTTTGGTGAACGAGACAATACCAAAGACACACAGCAATAAGCTCAATACAATGGCAACAACCGGGCGTTTTACTGCCGTATCAGAGATCCACATCAGTGCGTCTCCTTCGCAGCAGTTGGTACTTGGGCGAGATCGTTCACTTTCATGCCATCACGCATATTCACCAAACCTTTAACCACAATTCTATCGCCGAGTTCAACGCCTTTTTCGATCAATACTTGATTGTCAATCCGAGCACCTAAAATAACTTCGGTGCGTTTTGCGATATGTTGATCATTAACCACATAAACGAAACGTTTGGTGCCTGAATACTCGAGAGCTTGAACCGGAATAATCGCTTCACTGATCGCTGGAAACGCCATAGTGGCCGACATCATCATACCCGGCTTAAGCTGATTCTGTGCATTGCTAAATTTCACCCGCACTCGCAAGTTAAGCGTCTCTTGGTTAATTCGAGAATCAATGGCAACCACTTCGCCGTGAAACTGTTGACCTTTCCACGCTTGGCTTACCGCGGTGACTTTCATGCCGTTTGATAGCATGGACAAATAACGCTCCGGTACTTGAAGATCCAGTTTCATCACGGAAAGATCATCAAGGGTCATTAACTCAACCCCAGTCGACACCATTTTTCCTCGGCTAAAATCGATTAAACCTATAGTGCCAGAGAATGGAGCGGTGAGATGATGATGCCTGACGTCAGTTTTAGCTGATGTTAATCGTGCAGCAGCAATATCAACCAGCGCTGCTTGTCCATCCATCGCGGTTTTGGTTATCGCATTTTTTTTAACCAGCTTGGAATACTCTTTCAGTTTCCTCTGTTCATTAGCAAGGTAGGCAGCCGCCTCTTTTAACGCCGCCTGTGCTTTAGCATCATCAAGTTGGAACAGAGTTTGTCCCTCTTTTACCTTTTGATTGGCTTTGACCTTAATGGTTTTGACTTTTCCTGACACTTCAGTAGCAATATTGACAAATTGACCTGACTGCAACTTACCAATTAGCGAAATGGTCTGCGACACTTGGTGTTCGGCAACCACATCGGTATAGACAGAGACGGAACGTTGAGCAGTCAGTCCGGCTCCTTTGGCGATTGAAACCGAACTCAACATCACCGTGCTCATGCAAAGCGCAATCACGGGTGCCAACAAAACACGTCTGGTCATTTTTTTATCCTTTAATAAATTCTGTCGCCATTTTACTTACTTATTTCTGAAATAGGGTAAATCAATGTAAAGCTGAGCAAAGAGCCTAAATTTTAGAGCAAAATTTCATCATAAAACTAAAATTGTCGAAAAAGAAACCACTTAAACCAAAAACGACAAAAAAGTCTTTACAGCTCAAGCACGTTTGATATTATGCGCTCCGCACTTGTGGAGGCAATCCGAAGAAGAACTCAACACCTTCATTCGCGACCACGCCGA
>JAESQY010000026.1 GCA_016764915.1 Aliivibrio sp.
AAATCCAACTTACGAAAGTTACAAAAAACACGTATCCATAATGGTTCAACATATGGAAGCAAAACTTTTGGGGTTAAGGCAAGTTGGCACATTATTTGCCCTCCGCAGCAGCAACAACTTTTTCAGCAGCTTCTGTAAGCGAAGTCGCAGCAATAATATTTAGGCCACTTTCAGCCAGTTTCTTAGCACCAAGCTCTGCATTGTTACCTTCAAGGCGTACAACAACAGGGACTTTAACGCCAACTTCAGCAATCGCACCAATAACACCTTCAGCAATCAAGTCACAACGAACGATGCCACCAAAAATGTTAACAAATACAGCCTTTACATTGTCATCGGAAAGGATGATCTTGAACGCTTCTGTAACACGCTCTTTGGTTGCGCCGCCGCCAACATCAAGGAAGTTAGCAGGCTGGCCACCGTGTAGGTTCACGATATCCATCGTTCCCATAGCAAGGCCGGCACCGTTAACCATACAACCGATATTGCCATCAAGTGCAACGTAGTTTAGCTCCCACTGTGCTGCATGTGCTTCACGCTCATCTTCTTGAGATGGATCGTGCATTTCACGAAGCTTAGGCTGACGGTACATCGCGTTTGAATCGATGTTAATTTTACCATCAAGACAGATAAGCTTATCGTCAGCCGTAATTACCAGTGGATTGATCTCTAAAAGCGCCATATCGTACTGGGCAAACATGTCAGCTAGACCCATGAAGATCTTAGTAAACTGCTTAATTTGGTCACCTTTAAGGCCAAGCTTAAACGCAAGTTCGCGACCTTGGTAAGACTGAGGCCCAACCAATGGATCGATAGCCGCTTTATGAATTAACTCTGGAGTCTCTTCCGCTACTTTCTCAATTTCAACACCGCCTTCGGTAGACGCCATGAATACGATACGACGAGACGCACGGTCTACAACAGCACCAAGGTATAACTCGTTAGCAATGTTTGAAGCTTCTTCAACAAGAATTTTTGTTACCGGCTGGCCAGCAGCATCGGTTTGGTAAGTCACTAAGTTCTTACCTAACCACTTTTGTGCAAACTCGCGCAGACCTTCTTTCGTGTCGTGCAGCTCTACGCCGCCCGCTTTACCACGTCCACCAGCGTGCACTTGACATTTGATAACCCACTTATCGCCACCAATTTTGCTTGCAGCTTCTGCAGCTTCTTGTGGGGTGTCACATGCGTAACCTTCTGGTACTGGCAAACCGTATTCAGCAAAAAGCTGTTTTGCCTGGTATTCATGCAGATTCATGATGTTCTATCCATTTATTTTTTCCCAATATTTGGGAAGACTATATCCATAAGACTCTCTACGGAGTCTATACTCATTAGGGCTTGAAACGTTGTAACTTTGGTGCTTAATACATCTATTCTATATGCAATTTTAATAACCGAGCGTAAGTTATCACGCTCGGTTCTATCAATTATACGTCTAGAAGTAGACGAGCTGGCTCTTCCAATAGTTCCTTAATAGTCACTAGGAAGCCAACTGATTCACGACCATCAATTAAACGGTGGTCGTAAGATAAAGCTAAGTACATCATTGGTAAAATTTCAACGTTACCGTTTACCGCCATTGGACGATCTTGGATTTTATGCATACCCAAAATTGCCGCTTGCGGTAGATTGATGATTGGAGTCGACATTAGAGAACCAAATACGCCACCATTAGTAATAGTAAAATTACCACCAATAAGCTCATCAACAGTCAACTTGCCGTCACGACCTTTGATCGCCAACGCTTTGATACCTTTTTCGATATCTGCAAAACCAAGCGTGTCACAGTCTTTAAGAACTGGAGTGACTAGGCCACGAGGCGTTGAAACCGCCAAGCTAATATCGAAGTAGTTATGATAAACAATATCGGTACCGTCGATTGATGCGTTCACTTCAGGGTAGCGTTTAAGAGCTTCCGTTACCGCTTTTACGTAAAAAGACATAAAGCCTAGTCGTGTATCGTGACGCTTCTCAAACTGCTCTTGATATTGCTTACGAAGATCCATGATTGGTTTCATGTTCACTTCATTAAACGTGGTGAGCATTGCGGTCGTATTTTTCGCTTCAAGCAAACGTTTGGCGATTGTCTTACGTAAGCGAGTCATAGGGACACGCTTTTGACTACGGCTTGCAAGTGGAGCTTCTACTACCGGAGCAACAGCAACAGGCGCTGTTTTAGCACTTTTAAGATACGCTTCAATATCGTCACGAATAATACGGCCTCCAACACCAGTGCCTTTCACTTGGCTTGGCTGAAGGTCATGCTCACTCAGAAGACGACGAACAGCAGGGCTTAACGCATCGTTACTCTCTTCTGACATAGATGCAGTATTACGTTTTATTGGAGATGCTTCGGCTTCTGCGGTGGTATCTTTTGTTGGTTCGCCAGCAACGGCACCTAGCTTGATTTTAGCCAATAATTGCTTAGAAAGAACGGTTGCGCCCTCTACTTCCACAATTGCTTCTAAAATTCCAGATTCAGGTGCTGGAACTTCAAGTACTACTTTATCCGTTTCTATATCAACTAATACTTCATCACGTTCAACAAAATCACCTGGTTGTTTATGCCAAGTTGCTACAGTAGCGTCTGCAACGGATTCAGGTAAATCTGGAACCAGAATTTCGATTGTCATGTCAGTCAGTCCTTTATTTCTAGCTCTTAACCTAGAGTCAATGCGTCTTTAATTAACGCTTTCTGTTGTTTCAAATGTACCGACATGTAACCTACAGCCGGTGAAGCCGAAGCTGGACGACCTGCATATGTTAGGGTCGTATCAACAGGCAGTGCAAATCGGAAGTTATGCTGGCTCGAATACCATGCGCCTTGGTTTTGAGGCTCTTCTTGACACCATACAAAATCAGTTACATTAGTATAAGGAGCAATGGCCGCTTGAACATCCTCTTTAGGGAAAGGATATAACTGTTCAATACGAACAATAGCAACATCTGTCTGTTCATTTTTACGACGCTGCTCAAGCAGGTCGAAATAAACTTTACCAGAACAGAGTACAACGCGTTTCACCTTTTTAGGGTCTAAAGCATCTACTTCAGGAATAGCTGGTTGGAATGTCCCATCAGCCAAATCTTCGAAAGTAGACGTACATAACGGATGTCTTAGTAATGATTTAGGCGACATCACAATAAGTGGGCGACGCATAGGTCTCACAACTTGACGACGAATCATATGGTACACCTGAGCAGGTGTTGAAGGCACAATCACTTGCATATTCTGTTCTGCACACAACTGTAAATATCGTTCTAAGCGAGCAGATGAATGCTCAGGACCTTGACCTTCATAACCATGAGGAAGCAATAGAGTAAGTCCACACATCCTGCCCCACTTCTGCTCACCGGAAGAGATAAATTGGTCGATAACCACCTGTGCACCATTGGCAAAATCACCAAATTGTGCTTCCCAGATCGTTAGACCACCAGGCTCTGTTGTTGAATAACCATATTCAAACGCTAAAACTGCGGCTTCAGATAATACTGAGTCATAAACTTCAAAAGGACCCTGCTTATCGTGTAAATTGCATAAAGGAATATAAGTACTTGCATCACTTTGATTGTGCAGGACAGCATGACGATGGAAGAAAGTACCACGACAAGAGTCTTGACCCGTAATTCGTATACGATTACCGTCATCAACTAATGTGGCATAAGCCAATGTTTCGGCCATTCCCCAATCAATTCCTTTTTCACCAGCAAGCATCAAACTACGGTCGTTATAAAGCTTATTCACTCGACTTTGTAATTTATGACTCTCTGGGTACTGACAGACTCGCTGACCAAGCTCAAGAAGACGCTTTTTATCAAATTTATTGTTCCACTTCATATCCCATTCATGGCCGATATAAGGTGACCAATCAGAAGTATGTAATGCCATTGGACGCCACTCTTTTACAACAACTTCACCGTGATCTAATGCATCCCGGTATTCATTGATTAATTGAGTCGCGATCTCGGGTTCAACTTCTTTTCTATCGATTAAAACATCCGCATACAACTTACGTGGTGTTGGATGTTTCTTTATTTTTTGATACATAAGAGGCTGGGTTGCATTAGGTTCATCAGCTTCGTTATGGCCATGACGACGATAACAAACTAAATCAATAACAACATCACGTTTAAACTCATTACGATAGTCAAGTGCAATACGAGTAACAAAAGCAACCGCTTCTGGATCATCAGCGTTAACATGTAATATTGGCGCTTGGACCATTTTTGCAATATCAGTACAGTACTGAGTAGAGCGCATGTCCAATGGATTGGAAGTGGTAAATCCTATCTGGTTATTAATAACAATACGAATAGTACCGCCGACTTGATAACCACGAGCTTGGGACATATTGAAGGTTTCAGCTACTACACCTTGTCCTGTTATAGCAGAGTCACCATGGATAGTAATTGGAATGACTTTTTCGCCTGTCTTATCGTTTAACCTATCTTGGCGAGCACGTACTGAACCAATAACCACTGGGTTTACGATTTCTAAATGAGATGGATTAAAAGCAAGAACTAAGTGAACATTGCCACCCGGTGTTGCAAAATCAGCAGAGAAGCCTTGATGATATTTAACATCACCAGTACCCCAAGTATCGTCATGTTTTTTTCCTGCAAACTCATCAAAAAGATCTTGAGGTTTTTTACCAAGAACGTTAACCAACATGTTTAAACGACCACGGTGGGCCATACCGATAACGATTTCGCGTCCACCAGCAGCACCGGCCTGACGAATAAGTTCCTTAACCATAGGAACCATCGCATCACCACCTTCTAGTGAGAAACGCTTCGCACCAGGGAATTTTGCACCCAAGTAGCGCTCAAGACCTTCCGCCGCAGTCAACTCTTCTAAAAAATTATGTTTTTCTTCTCTGGTAAATGTAGGCTTTCCAGCAACAGACTCTAAACGCTGTTGGATCCAACGTTTTTCATCCGTGTTGGTAATATGCATGTATTCAGCACCTACAGAGCCACAATATGTGCTCTTTAGTGCAGCATACAAATCAGCCAGTTTCATTGTATCTTGCCCTAAAGCAAAAGAACCAACATTGAAGGTCTCTTCGAGGTCATCTTTTGTTAAAGAGTGATAAGCTGGGTCTAATTCCTGTACTTCCTCACGTTCCCACAAACCTAATGGATCTAAGTTTGCATTCTGATGTCCACGGAAACGATAGGCATTGATCAGCTGTAAGACCTTTACCTGTTTGGCATCAATATCCGGATCACTAACTTGGGCAGTTAAATGCTTTGTCTCTTTCGCTAGACGACGAAAATATTCTCTGACTGGTGAATGAGCTTGATCAACAATCTCTGTTTTCTCAACAGGTAAATTGTCAAATACTGCTTTCCATTCATCACCGACTATTTCCGGGTCACTGAGATAGAGTTCGTAGAGTTCTTCTACATAAGTTGCATTGGCGCCAGCCAAGTGTGAAGACTCGAGCCACGCCTTCATCACGCCGTTCTGCATTATTTTCCCTTATCCAGTAATTTCACTATTTCCCGAACATCCGCCGGGCTGGTATTCCGGCCCTCTCGAACCGGAAATTTACAATTTTCTCACAAACACTAAATCGCGCGTTTCAGCAACATAGATTTGATGTGACCGATCGCTTTGGTAGGGTTCAGTCCTTTAGGACAAACACTTACACAATTCATGATTCCATGACAACGAAAAACACTAAAAGCGTCGTCTAGATCAGATAATCGTTCATCCGTTGCTGTATCTCTACTATCAATTAGCCAACGGTATGCAGCAAGCAGCCCTGCAGGTCCAATAAATTTATCAGGATTCCACCAAAATGAAGGACACGCCGTCGTACAACATGCACACATTATGCATTCATACAAACCATCCAAATGTGCTCGTTCATCAGGAGACTGTAAGTACTCTCTAGATGGAGGTATCGCATCATCATTTTGTAGGAACGGCTTTACACGTTCATAGTTCTGATAGAACTGTTCCATATCGACAATTAGATCACGAACGACTGGCAGACCAGGCAATGGTCTAATAATAATCTCTTTACCATCAAGCAGATCAGATAGAGGTGTAATACACGCCAATCCATTCTTCCCGTTCATATTAATACCATCTGAACCACAAACGCCTTCACGGCATGAACGACGGAATGAAAGCGTAGCATCTTGTTCTTTCAACAAGATCAACGCATCCAAAATCATCATATCAGAGCCTTCCTCAACGTCGAGTGTGTACTCTTTCATATGAGGGGCGTTATCGACATCTGGATTGTAACGATAAATTGAAAATTTAAGTTTCATATCAAATCCCCTTAGTATGTACGAGCTTTCGGAGGGAAAGCCTCACGATGAATTGGTTCCATATTTACATCACGTTTAGACATAGCTTCTGTCTCAGGGTTGTAAATTGAATGGCATAACCAATTAACATCATCACGATCAGGGAAGTCGAAACGGGCATGTGCACCACGACTTTCAGTACGGAAGTTCGCTGCTACCGCAGTGGCAAAAGCAGTTTCCATTAGGTTATCAAGCTCTAAACACTCAATACGCTGAGTGTTGAACTCTGAAGAGGTATCATCTAGACGTGCCACTTTTAGGCGCTCACGAATAACCTTAAGCTCTTCAAGACCTTTTGCCATCGCATCACCTTCACGGAATACCGAGAAGTTATTCTGCATACAGCTTTGTAGGTCTTTACGAATTTGAACTGGGTCTTCACCTGTTGGTGTATTGTTCCAACGGTTAACACGAGCCAAAGAAGCTTCAATGTCAGATTCAGAAGCAGGACGAGCTTCTGATTGCGCAGCCAGCGTTTCACCTAAGTGAAGTCCCGTTGCTCGCCCAAATACCACTAGGTCAAGCAGTGAATTGCCACCTAGACGGTTGGCACCATGAACAGATACCGATGCAATTTCACCACAAGCAAATAGCCCTTGTATCTCTTCATCTTGCCCGGCACTGTTTTGACGAATGGCTTGACCTGAGACTTGCGTTGGAACGCCCCCCATCATGTAGTGACAAGTAGGAATAACGGGAATAGGTTCTTTAACAGGATCAACGTGAGCAAAGGTACGAGAAAGCTCACAAACACCCGGTAGACGTGATTCAAGAACGTCTTTACCTAAGTGATCCAGTTTCAGTTTAATGTGCGGACCCCACGGACCATCACAACCACGACCCTCACGAATCTCAACCATCATTGAACGAGCAACAACATCACGGCCGGCTAAGTCTTTAGCATTTGGCGCGTAACGTTCCATGAAACGTTCACCATCTTTATTGAGAAGGTAACCACCTTCACCACGACAACCTTCAGTCACCAGTACACCTGCGCCGGCGATACCGGTTGGGTGGAACTGCCACATTTCGATGTCCTGCATAGGAACACCTGCACGCAGAGCCATACCAACACCGTCACCCGTGTTAATGTGAGCGTTAGTGGTTGATGAGTAGATTCGACCTGCACCACCGGTTGCAAGGATAGTTGCTTTTGCTTTGAAGTAGCAAATTTCACCGGTTTCCATGCACAAAGCAGTACAACCTAAAATGGCACCATCTTGGTTCTTAACCATATCAAGTGCATACCACTCAGAGAAAATGGTCGTTTTATGTTTGATATTTTGCTGATATAGCGTATGCAATAAAGCATGGCCAGTACGGTCAGCGGCAGCGGCAGTACGTGCTGCTTGCTCACCACCAAAGTTCCTTGATTGGCCACCAAAAGGACGTTGATAAATTGAACCATCATCGAATCGGGAAAATGGCAGACCCATTTTTTCTAATTCTATGACGGATTCTGGTCCATTTTTACACATGTATTCAATAGCGTCTTGGTCTCCGATATAATCAGAGCCTTTCACCGTATCGTACATATGTTGTTCCCAATGGTCTTCGTGTGCATTACCTAGCGCAACGGTAATTCCACCTTGAGCAGACACAGTATGAGAACGAGTTGGAAATACTTTAGAAAGTAGAGCACAAGATAATCCTTGCTCTGAGATTTGTAGTGCTGCACGCATGCCTGCACCACCAGCGCCGATAACTACGGCGTCAAATTCACGAACTTCAATGCTCACTTACGCACCCCACACAATGATTAGACCAGAAAAGAAATATGAGAATAAAGTAACAACGATGATTAACTGAATGATACTGCGTAAAAGTACAGGTTTAATGTAATCAGTTAATACTTGCCACATTCCAATCCAAGCATGAATAAGTATTGAGACCAAAGCGAGCATGGTGAACACCTTTGTGAACAACCCGCTGAAGAAATTAGTCCAAGACAAATAGGTCAATTCAGGGCCAAAAGCACAAAAACCAACAATATAAAATGTGTAGAGGGTAAGAATAATCGCAGTGGCACGGATCAAAACAAAGTCATGAATGCCATTACGACCAAAAGAAGAAACTGAAGCTACCATACTAATACTCCTGCTAATACAGACAGAACAGCAGTGATGGCAAAAGCGACTTTCGCACTTAAGTCACCAGATTCCAGCTCTTCAAAATGGCCAAGATCCATCATCAGGTGTCGAATTCCGACAACAATATGATAGGCAAGGGCCGTTAGAATTCCCCACATAATGAATGTTACGATAAAACCATCCATGATATCAGCGGCTTTGGCAAATCCAATTGGGGAAGATAATGAAAGATTAAGCAACCATAAAAGGATGCCAATTGAAATGAATGTAATCACACCGGAAATACGGTGGATTATTGACGCAGTCGCTGTTAATGGAAAGCGAATGGTCCGTAGGTCAAGGTTAACGGGTCTAGACTTCTTTGCGTTCACAATTGCTCACTCAGCTCCATTGAGCTTAATTATTGTTTTTGTACTCTCTTTTTTACACTCATTCGCTCAAAATTAACATTTTTGTAACTTTCATCGGCTACATTTAGTGAAAACAATCAACGTTATCTTGCAATTTCTTAGTTCATAAGAATTATTGAACACTTGTTCAAAGCTAGATACAACAAGGGTAAATAAGAGAACCACGGAAAGTATACGATGCTCAACATACAATTACAATTGCCTTAACATAACTTACATCACAACACTGATTTTTAACTACCTATTGATAAAAACTCTTAACAAGCGCACACAAAAGCGTACATAAATTGACAACACTGCCGATCCTAGGTACAAAGTTGGCACTCTCATATCCGGGATGGATTATAAAAACAAAGGAGAATGTTATGGCTGATAAGAAAGCAACTCTTCATATTGAAGGCGAAGCTCCAATAGAATTGCCAATTATTAAAGGGGTTTTAGGTCACGAAGTAGTCGATGTTCGCAAATTAGGGGCGCACGGTTACTTCACTTTTGACCCAGGATTTCTTGCTACTGCCTCTTGCGAATCTAAAATTACTTATATCGACGGGGACAAAGGAATTCTACTTCATCGTGGATTTCCGATCGATCAACTTGCAAACAACGCTGATTATTTGGAAGTGTGTTATATCTTGCTTTATGGTGTACCGCCAACTAAAGCTGAATACGAAGAGTTTCAAACTACAGTCACACGCCATACAATGGTTCATGAGCAGATTGCTAGTTTCTTCCACGGTTTCCGACGTGACGCCCACCCTATGGCCGTTATGTGTGGTGTAGTAGGGGCTTTAGCAGCCTTCTATCATGATTCACTTGATATTAATAACGATCAGCATCGTGAAATTACCGCTTTCCGTTTGCTCTCTAAAATGCCAACACTTGCAGCAATGTCGTACAAATATTCTATAGGTCAGCCGTTTATCTACCCTCGGAATGACTTAACATATGCCGAAAACTTCTTGCATATGATGTTTGCAACACCGTGTGAAGAGTATGTTGTTAACCCAGTAGTCGGCCGTGCAATGGATAAAATTTTCACTTTACACGCTGATCATGAACAAAATGCATCAACCTCAACCGTGCGTCTTGCCGGTTCATCTGGTGCCAATCCATTTGCCTGTATTGCCGCTGGTATTGCCTCTTTATGGGGACCTGCACATGGTGGAGCTAATGAAGCTTGTCTTCATATGCTTGAAGAAATTGGTTGTGTTGAAAATATTCCAGAATACATTCGACGAGCAAAAGACAAAAATGATCCATTCCGCTTAATGGGTTTTGGTCACCGTGTTTATAAAAACTATGACCCACGCGCCACGGTAATGCGTGAAACTTGCCATGAAGTTCTAAAAGAATTAAACATTAACGACCCGCTTCTTGATGTCGCGATGGAACTTGAACGTATTGCTCTATCTGACCCGTACTTTGTTGAGAAAAAACTCTACCCTAACGTAGACTTCTATTCAGGTATCACCTTAAAAGCCATTAAGATCCCTGTCTCTATGTTCACGGTTATTTTTGCGCTTTCCCGTACTGCAGGTTGGATTGCTCACTGGAACGAGATGCACAATGATCCATTGAATCGCATTGGCCGTCCTCGTCAGCTTTATACTGGTAATACTCGTAAAGAGTTC
>JAESQY010000027.1 GCA_016764915.1 Aliivibrio sp.
CGGGGCGTGAAACGTGATAATTTCCTTAAAGCCTATCAGGGCCATGAGCTTGATCCCAACTGGCTGACAGGGTTACGATAGCCGGTTTGACACAGCGTGAACCGTAACTTTGTACCCAACCAAAACGTGTCACATCAAATCCGGATAAGTGCTCAGCAAAATATTCAACCATATCATTACGCTCAGCTTCACCGTGCACCAGCACATCAAGATCAAGAGCTTCTTGGCGCGCAATCGCATCACTAATGTGTCCTTTGATTACTTTGTTGTACGCTGTTGCATCAATGCGTCCATGTTTAAAATCACTGCGTTGGCTACGAATCTCGGTCGTTTGAGGGAAAGAGCCTATAGTAGTCGTTGGCAATAATGGAAGCCCCAACACCTCTTTTTGATGGTGTGCTCGTTCGGCATACCCTGCGCTGCGTTCTCCCGATCTTTTTGTGATGCCATTAACACGTTGCTTAACCGATGCTTTATTCACATGAGTTGCACTCGCACGCTCAACAATCGGCTGACTGTATTGAGCGCATTGATTAATCGCTATCTCATCGCCATCCAGTGCAGCTCCTAACAAACTGATTTCACGACATTTTTGTTTGGCAAATGATAACCAACTGCGTACTTCTGGATCTAGATGTGTTTCTAAATCTAAATCCACGGGGCTGTGTAGCAGTGAACATGAACTTGCAATCCACAAACGCTCCCCTAACGTCTCTTTTAATGGCTGAAGCACCGATAACCACTGATTCAAATCTGCGCGCCATACATTACGACCATTGACAACGCCTGCCGATAACACCCAATCAACAGGGAGTTTATCAACCACACTGCTTAGTTGCTGCGGTGTTGCGGCAAGATCAATATGCAAACCATTAACCGGCAACTCAATGATCTTATCTAAGTTGTGGTCAATGGAATCAAAGTAAGTAGTGAGCAGTAACTTTACCTCTCCAGCAATAACTTGACATGCAACTTTAAAGGCGTTGAGCCACTTTTTCGGCAGCTCTAATGAAAGAATTGGCTCATCGATTTGCACCCACTCAACACCAAGACTTGCCAGCTTTGATAAAATTTGCTGGTACGACGTAAGCAAACGAGGCAATAAGGCAAGTCGGTCAAAACCCTCTTCTGTCTCTTTACCCAACCATAAATAACTTAAAGGTCCAAGCAGTACTGGCTTCACATTGTGTCCTGATTTCACCGCTTCTGCGACTTCATCAAACAGCTGAGTCCAACTCACTTCAAATTTCTGATCCTTACTAAACTCTGGAACAATATAGTGATAGTTAGTGTTAAACCATTTGGTCATATCCGAGGCTGCTGCACCACAACCACAATCAGATTGCGACTGACCTCTGCCCACTTTAAACAGTGTATCTAAATCAATAAGCGTCTCGTTAGGATTATGACGCTTAGGTACGTTACCTAAAAGCAGGCTAGTGGTAAGTACATGGTCATACCAAGCAAAATCCCCTGCAGATACAAAGTCTAGCCCTGCTCCCGCTTGTTCTCCCCAATGACGATTACGCAATAAACTGCCAACCTCAAGTAACTCTTGTTTTTCAATCTCACCTCGCCAATATTTCTCTAACGTAAATTTCAGCTCGCGTTGTGAGCCCACTCGAGGGTAGCCTAAAATGTGTGTTGTCGTTTTCGTCATTGTTCTATTCCTTTTCTAACCAATCGACACTAAAGATGTCTAGATGGCTAAACAATGACGCATTTATTTACAATCAACAATTTCTAATTACTCATATCAATGATGAATTTATCTCATCATTATAAATATCCCCCCGTAGCCGTCTGGATGTTTACAAGTCTGCATATATACTCTACTGTAGAGTCACCAAACACACTCGCCGTCGCCTATTTAGGAATGGATAGAAATAATGATTGAGCTTAAGCATTTAAGAACGTTAACCAAATTACGTGATACTGGATCGTTAACAGCCACAGCCACGGCACTGCATTTAACGCAGTCGGCGCTCTCTCATCAACTCAAAGATTTAGAAGTCAGAATTGGCGGCACACTGTTTTTTCGCAAAACCAAACCCGTAAAATTTACCGCTGAAGGCGATATTTTCCTCGCACTTGCCGATGAAATATTACCAAAAATCGCAAAATCTGAGCACGATGTCGCGAGCTTAAAAGAGGATCTCAATGGCAGGCTTCATATGGCGATTGAGTGTCATTCCTGCTTCCAGTGGCTAATGCCTGCACTAAAAGAGTATCAAGTCAGTTGGCCGAGTGTGGTATTGGATTTCTCGTCAGGTTTCAGTTTTGAACCACTACCCGCTCTGGTTGCAGGAGAGCTCGACCTGGTCATTACCTCAGACATTCAACCTCGTTCTGAAGTGCACTACGAACCTTTGTTTGATTTTGAAATGAAGCTCATCATGTCAACTTCCCATCCTCTGGCTAATCGTGAGCAGATCTTGCCAGAAGATTTAAGCGATCAAACGATGATCTCATACCCAGTCCCCAAACAGCGATTGGACGTGGTGAAACACTTTCTGCAACCAGCAGGCGTTGAGCCCAATAAATGGAAAAAGGCTGATAATACATTAATGTTAGTTCAAATGGTGTCAGCAGGTTTAGGGGTTGCAGCTCTTCCAAACTGGGCGATCAGTGAATTTTCACGTCAAGGATTGATAGTAAGTAAACCTTTAGGGGAAGGATTATGGCGACGACTCTTTGCAGCAGTAAGACACTCTGAGCATGACAGACGCTATTTACAAGCTTTCTTCTCAACAGCTAAAATCGAGAGTAAAAGCCATCTTGATGATATCAAAATGGCTTAATATTCAATTTACCGAGTGTACGACTTAAACTGATTGGTTAATGGATCATAGTGATAACCCAATGTATCAAGTTTTCCAATCACCCCCTCCATATCCATCTCATACGTGCTGATCAAGTCATCAAAGCTGTCACACTCTAGCCGCAGTTTTTCGTTTACAATACCCAATAAAATTGAGCTGTTAATTTTTGAAGCATTGGTTAAATCCATCACTCACTCCCTCTGAATGCGCCTACTATCAGTCTAGTAGAAGATAGTAAAATAGAAAGCGTATTGGTGCGGGTTTGCAACGATCCTACAACAAAATTGTTTGCAATGTTAAGGAGCTTGATAACAGTATTAAAGAGAGTGAAATTTGCACTTTACTCACTGTTTGCACACGAATTAAGTGCCATACCCAGCCAACAACACCCATCACCAACAGCACAAAACTGCTCAATAATAGCGGTGTTATCTGTTGCAGTAACGACGCTTCAAGTGCACTGATTGGAATCAACGTCGTCATGATCAATAGCATGACTGCGACGGTACCAACCACCGGCAATATTTTATGGAAAGCTTGCAGTCGGCTTCTGGCTTGAAGCAAAAACAAATGTGCCAGGCTTGAGCCCAGTATCACTACTAGTAATAAGATAAATAGCAGAGAAAAAAGAGTGAATTTCTGGGTAATCAACCATCCTAAACTTATCAACGCAGCCACATTGGACAAATTAAGCAGGATAATTGGCCCTTTATCACGCGTTTTACTGATTTTTACTTTCACAGTAAAAGCGGTAAGAAAAATTAACGGCAACAAAACAATGGGAGCCAACCATGTTAATAGCGTCCAGCCTATGATAATAACAGGTAATATTTTATGAACTCGTCCCCTTTGTCCTGGGCAAATATCTCCTTTTTGCAATACCAATGAGAGGATGAGCTGGGCACCCAGTAAAGCAGGTATTAAAATAGTGTGTGCGTGAGCAACCAAAGTGTCAAAGTACGGCATAGTTGAGTCCTAAATAGTGAGCCGCAAGTATAAAGGGCATCAATAGTGGACTCAAATCCTTTATATAAGCTCTATTTTTTGTGAGCTCGGTGTTTCAGGTTGCATCAAAGAGTAAATCGAAACTAACATGGCAATAATAAGCAATGAAGCACCAATCATCACCCCTAGCCATTGAAAATATTGCCAACAAAAAATTAGGTAAAAACCCCCTAAACTGCCGCCAACGTAGTAGTGAACCAAATAGAGTGAAGTCGCGGATGCTTTGGCTTGTTTTGCATTTCGTCCGATCCAACCGTAAGCGATCGAGTGAGTAAAAAATGCCCCGGCACTTATCAAACACAGACCAATCACCACGGCGGGGATTGAATCAAACCACGCCACTAACAGACCACTCGACAGGATAACAGTTCCAAGCACCATGCCAGATTCAGCACCAAAACGTCGAATCCACTTACCACTGAGTGAAGAGCTTACTGTTCCCGTTAAATAACAGATAAAAATCATCGAGGTAATACTCACTGGTAATGAAAATGGCGCTTCGACCAAACGGAAACCCATTACCGAGTACAGATTGACAAACAGTGCGAAATTTAGGCCACCGATTAGCATCACTGAACGCAAGTTTCTATTTCTAAGGTGTAAAAGTGCACTTCTAATATGTGCAGTCACTGAGATCTTTTTAGCGCTAAAATGTTGCTGCTCAGGAAGTGCTGTAATCACATAAGCCCCAAGGCAGATACTAAAAACGCCAAATAACAGTTGAGTCTCCATCAAGCCGTAATGTTCCGTTAGCAACCCTCCCATCACTCTGCCCGCAATACCTCCTAGTGAATTGGCACTAATATAGACACCGATAGCGACACTGAACGCTGCAGCGGTAAGTTCTTCAGCCATATACGCCACGGCGACCGCGACAAAACCTGCCAACGCAATGCCCATCGCTACTCTCAATAACACCAGCAGTAAAAAGTCATCCACAACACTACCCAAGCCACCTAAAATAGGGATTAATGACAGACTGATGCTAATCACAATTTTTCGACCTATCATTTCAGACAAAATGGCCCAAGGTACCAACGAGAATGCCATACTGAATGTACTGGCCGCCAACACCCAATTTACTTGAAGAATTGAGACTTGATAGTGTTCAGCTAATACAGGCAACAAGGGCTGAAAAAGGTATAGATTACAAAACACCATAAAAGAGCCAAGTGCTAATGCCGTTGTCACTTGTCGATATTGTTTGGTGCCTGCACTTATCATTACTAACCTCTAAAATAGTGAGTGAATCGTTATTTAACCTTGATCACATTTCAAGCTTACCAATAACACCTAAATAAGAAAAATATATTAAATTTATGATAATGATAAATTATTTTTATAGTTGAGAGTGTATGAACCTGCGCCACCTTACTTACTTTGTCACCGCAGCCACTACAGGTAACATTACCCGCGCCGCTGAACAACTCTCCATTGCGCAACCCGCATTAAGCATGGCGATCAAAAAGCTAGAACAGGAACTCGATCTTGAGCTTTTTGAACGCATTGATAAAAGAATTTTCCTCACATCTGAAGGAGAAGTCTTCTTGCAACATTGCAAATTGATTCTTCAACAAGTAGAAGATGCTCAAATCGCTACTGCAGAGTTGAAAGGGTTAAAAAAAGGCACCGTCACCATCGGTATTCCCAGTATGTTGGGTTCTTACTTCTTTCCTAAAATACTCATGAGTTTCAAACGTCGCTACCCAGAAATAAAACTGATCGTTATTGAAGCGGGTACTCAGTCTATCCGAGATATGTTAGTTAAAGGCGATCTTGATATTGGCGTGATCATTAATGATAATGTTCCAGATCAACTGCACATTGAACCTTTGATCACCGCTAAAATGGTCGCCGTCACTTCAATTGATCATCCGCTTGCAACGTTAACCTCAATTACCTTCAAGCAGTTTTTGTCGCATGAGTTAATCATGTTTCGAAAAGGCTATTTTAATCGAGAGTTCATCGACAACATTTCGCAAAAGAGTAACATTTCACCTAACATTTCCTTTGAAACTAACCTGTTGCCATTAATACTCAATATTGTTCGAACAGGTAGCGCCATTACCTCTCTGTTAGAGATCGTGACCAAAGAAGAGCCACAACTTGCTGCGATACCATTTAAACCCACTGTCGCGTTAGATGTTGTAATGGCTCGAAGAAAGAATGGCTACCTCTCTATCGCCGAGAAAGCCTTTTATCAGCATGTGAAACAAGAGACCGATTGCCATCAGGTTTTATGATGAGACTTATATAATGCAACATTTCTCACTCATCTAACTTACCTGAATACTACGGGTAAAAATCACGAAATAAACAAGCAATTAACATGTCAATTTTCTCCTTGTCTTAGATCACGACTCTCATAGGTATTTCTCAACTTCTATAAATATTTATGTAGAGTTGCCCGTGATATTTGTAAATAAATATGTTGGTACCTAGCCCTTTGAACTCTCAGTTTTAGTGAGTATTTAAAGGAGTTGGTATCAACGAATATTTTATTTTTTATTTTATAAAGGAAGACTCTATGTTGGAGTTAATGATCGGTCTAATCGTCACTATCGCGGTTGGTTATTTTATTGTAAAAGGGTACAAACCCGCAGGTGTTTTATTGACTGCTGGTTTAGTTTTATTAATTACAACAGGCCTTATCGGTCATACTGTATTGCCAGCCAAGGTCGCTTCAACTGGTAACGTTTTGACGGATTCTCTGGAATTTGTTAAATATATGCTGAAACACCGTGGCGGCGGTTTAGGCATGCAAATTATGTTGTTGTGTGGCTTCGCTTCTTACATGACACATATCGGAGCTAATAACGTTGTAGTAAAACAATTTTCTAAACCTCTTGCGTTCATTAAATCTCCATATGTATTACTTGTTGCCGCTTATATTGTTGCGTGCCTAACGTCTCTTGCAGTGAGCTCTGCAACCGGCCTTGGTGTACTCTTAATGGCAACCTTATTCCCAATGATGACGGCAATGGGTATATCTCGCCCAGCAGCCGTTGCAGTGTGTGCCTCTCCGGCCGCTATCATTCTGTCTCCAACCTCTGGTGATGTTGTTGTTGCTGCGGAAAAAGCAGGCATGCCACTAGATGTTTTTGCCATTCAAACGGTTCTTCCTGTTTCTATCTGCGCAATCATCGTCATGTCAGCTGCCGCGTATTTCTGGAACATATATCTGGATAAAAAAGAGAACACACCAATGGAGAAAGTTGACATCTCCGAAATGGTAGTAACGGCTCCTGCATACTATGCAATCTTGCCTTTCCTACCAATCTTGGGTGTATTCCTTTTCAATGGTAAAGTGATCCCTGGGCTATCTCTGGATATCTACACCATTGTTGTTGGCTCAATTTTCGTAGGCGCTTTGGTTAACCTTGCGACGAATAGCTTTAAAGGAAAAGAGACGTTAGAAGATCTTGAATCTTGTTATGCAGGTATGGCTGATGCATTTAAAGGCGTCGTTATGTTGTTAGTTGCAGCAGGTGTGTTTGCTCAAGGCTTAATGTCCATTGGTGCTATTGATAACCTAATCGGTCTTGCAGAAGCTGCAGGCGCTGGTGGTGTCGCACTGATGCTTCTATTGACGCTATTAACCGTTGCTGCTGCTGTCGCGACAGGTTCTGGTAACGCACCTTTCTATGCATTTGTTGAGCTTGCTCCACAACTTGCTGACAAAATGGGTCTTAACCCTGCGTTCCTTATCATACCAATGTTACAAGCTTCTAACCTAGGTCGTACAATCTCTCCAGTTTCTGGCGTTATTGTTGCGACATCAGGTATGGCTAAAATCAGCCCATTCGAAGTAGTTAAGCGTACATCAGTACCGGTACTCTTTGGTTTGATTACCGTTATCATTGGTACATTTGTGCTAGTCCCTATGTACGCATAGATTTATCGTTCGACACAAAATAGTTAGAAAAGAGAGCCTTATTGGCTCTCTTTTTTTTTATTATCAAATAGCGCTATAAATCGGTATAATCTGCCCTCCAAAATTTGAGGTTTATTTATGCATACCAAAGTTAAGGCCATTAACGACTACCCAAAATTCTGGGCAGAATGTTTCGGCACTGCCCCCTTTCTTCCTACTTCTCGTCAAGAGATGGATGCTTTAGGCTGGGACAGTTGTGACATCATCATTGTCACTGGCGATGCGTATGTGGATCACCCGAGCTTTGGCATGGCAATTATTGGTCGTTTATTAGAGTCGCAAGGTTTTCGTGTTGGCATTATTGCTCAACCTGAGTGGAATAATAAAAACGCCTTCATGAGTTTAGGTGAGCCGAATCTCTTCTTTGGTATCACCGCTGGTAACATGGACTCCATGATCAACCGCTATACCTCAGACAGAAAACTGCGTCATGACGATGCGTATACCCCGAATAATGAAGGAGGAAAACGCCCTGATCGCGCGGTATTAGTCTACTCACAACGTTGTCGTGAGGCCTACAAAGAAACACCGATTATTTTAGGGGGTATTGAAGCGAGCTTACGTCGAATCGCTCATTACGACTACTGGTCAGATAAAGTGCGTCGCTCCGTACTGTTTGATGCCAAAGGTGACATTCTACTATTTGGCAATGCCGAACGTGCTTTGGTTGAAGTCGCCCATCGTCTTGCCAGTGGCGAAGACATTAAAGAGATGACTAATATTAGAGGCACTGCAGTGAATCTTGCTGCCGCCCCTGAACACTTTAAAATCATCGACTCTTCTCGCATTGAAAAACCGGGCAAAGTGGCTTATAAACCCGTCAATCCTTACGAGTACGAAACCCAGTGCGAAACAGGAAAAGAAGAGAAAAAAGAAGAGAAGCCACAAGTGGTCAGCATTCAGCCGTCTCGTCATGACTCAAAAACGACTGCAGTACGAATACCTCCATTTGAAAAACTCAACAATGACCGAATTTTATACGCTCATGCTAGCCGCATTATGCATCTGGAAACCAACCCATACTCAGGGCGCGCTCTGATTCAAAAACATGGTGACCGAGAGCTCTGGGTTAACCAAGCTCCTATTCCTCTTTCAACTGAAGAGATGGATTTTGTATTTGGTCTGCACTTCTCACGCGTACCACACCCTATGTATGGCAAAGCGAAGATCCCCGCTTATGAGATGATTAAAACATCAATAAACATCATGCGAGGCTGTTTTGGTGGTTGCTCATTCTGCAGTATTACTGAGCATGAAGGTCGTATTATTCAAAATCGTTCGCAAAAGTCGATCATTAATGAAATGGAAGAAATCCGTGATAAAGTCCCTGGCTTTACTGGCACCATCTCAGATTTGGGTGGACCGACTGCCAACATGTATCGTTTGGGTTGTTCTGATCCCAAAGCGGAAGTAAACTGTCGTCGTCCATCGTGTGTATTCCCTGAAATCTGTAAAAAGCTCAATACCGATCATCGACACACTATTGACCTTTACCGTGAAGCTCGCAAAGTGAAAGGCATTAAAAAAGTGCTTATCGCTTCAGGAGTTCGATACGATCTTGCGATTGAATCACCGGAATATGTAAAAGAGCTTGTGACTCATCACGTAGGCGGTTATCTAAAAATTGCGCCTGAGCATACAGAGAAAAAACCGCTCGATCTGATGATGAAGCCGGGTATGGGCTCGTACGATCGTTTTAAAGACATGTTTACCAAGTTCAGTGCTGAAGCAGGCAAGAAGCAATATCTCATTCCTTATTTTATCTCGGCTCACCCGGGTACAGAGAATGAAGATATGCTCAATTTGGCCCTGTGGCTTAAAAAGAACGAATTTGAATGTGATCAGGTACAGAACTTCTACCCGTCACCGATGTGTAATGCAACCTCGATGTACTACTCAGAAACCAACCCGCTAAAACGCGTTAAATACAAAAAACGTGAAGATATTCCGGTACCAAAAGGTGAGCGTCATCGTCGATTACATAAAGCACTGCTGCGTTATCATGACCCAGATAACTGGAAATTGATCCGTGAAGAGTTAATTGCAATGGGCAAAAAACACCTCATTGGTGATAGACCCCACTGCCTAGTTCCTGATGAAGGGACAGAAGCTGAGATGACACCCGCCCAGCGTCGAGGGTCAGGCCGTCATGGCGCGAAACGATTTGCGACGAAACATACTAAAGGTCAGCCAGACATTCGAAACGATGGCAGTAACGATAATAATCCGAATAAAAAGCGGAAAAAACCAACCGGTGGTAATACTGGGTCTAGCAGCGCACAGAGCATCAGCTCAAGACGTAAAAAACCAGCAACTAAGCCAAATTCTCGCTCAGGCAGTAATAGAAACGCGCCAAGAGTATAATGAGTCCAATCAGCCCTGCACCTATCTTGCGGGGCTTTTTTATGAGCAAACCTTAACCCGTTACGATAAGCTAATAAGCTCAACATATAGGTCTCGCTTGCGGTACCGCATTTGCTTTAACATCACTGTGGGTTCGTGAAGCCAGTTTACAACTAACTCTACCCTTCCAACACCGCGCCGCTTGGGTACTATTATTGGTAATTTCGATTCAAACCACTGTTTTACTTAGTTACTTGATGCTAAGAGATCGCTCTGCATTAAAAGCTCTGTTTGAACGACCTAAATTAACACTACTCACCAGTACCACCAGCTGTTTAGGCTGGTTTAGCGCCATGTCACTGCAAGCCGTTCCCTATGTAAAAACCTTGGGTCAAGTGGAAATATTTTTCACTCTACTTGTCGCTACATTTTGGTTAAAAGATAAAGTAAAAATAAAAGATATGTTAGGGCTAATACTGATCGCAATTGCTGCGATCATGGTGATGTGGAACTAAAAATAAAACAAAACGTGCTGTTATCCAACCAAACAGCAATCCGCCACTATTGGCGGCTAAATCTAACCATTCGCCATAACGATTGACATACGGTTGCAGCAGCTCAATACCACCGCTGTAACTGATTAATAGCAATACAATCCACCATAAGTGCTTTGGTTTACCTATCGTGATCGGAAACATCAATGCGCCATAAGCAATAAAATGGTGCATTTTGTCACTGCCCGGAACCTTTACCGGTAACTCAGCTAAAGGCAACAATGACAACACGGTGATGACCATTAACAAAACAAATGATAAAAAAATCCAATATTTAGCGATTATTTTAATCATGAAAAATAGACCTCGCTTTTAGCATTAGGCCCACTGTTGTACTCTAACTCGGTGAGTCGAAAGCCTTCTGTAGTTAGTAACGTGGCGACCATTTTTCGGTTAAATACGCTACTTGAATCATCACTTAGGTAACTTTCAACATCCATCCACTTTGCATCTTCAATCTCATCAGTATCTTGAATGTCGATTTTCTCAGAGACAACGTTGAGTTTACAGACAAAATAGATATTAGATTTACTAAAACGATAGTTATGTTTAATTGCAAATCCAACCAATGAATCAAATTCAGTAACAACTCCAGTTTCTTCGACCACTTCGCGCAGAATCGCCTGTGAAATGTTTTCATTTAACTCTATATGACCTCCTGGTAATTTATAACCTAGACCAGGTTGTTTGATCTCTTTAACCAGTAATATCTGATTTTTGTCATTCAGTACCAAGGCACCTGAACCAATGCTATGAGTCGGAACAAAAGGAGCATAAGCATCCGGAGCCAACCGCAAAATCATGGTCACTTCTTGCTCTAAACAGTTGTGAAAAACAAACCCAAATCCTGCCACGATACCAACCCATGCGGCTTTATCTATAGGTAGAGTTAACCACACAAGTCGCTTTTTGAACGGTTTTAGCGATGCGAGAAGAGTGGTCAGTTCTGCAGTAAAGAGCGTTGTAGAATTAGGCAGTTCGGCGGTGTTAATAATGACGCCATCGAAATCATCAAACTGGTGGGCAAGCAAACTAACATCCTTTTCATGTATCGTAATCACTATAGTAACCTGTAGTGACAATATTCATAGTCTGCCTAATTAGAATTGCCTCTTTTTTTTATCAACCCAATGAGTAATAGAGTAATAAACAGTCCCATTGCAGGAAAGAGTACAACATCCAAATAACCGATAAAAAGAGACATTCCCAGTGCTGACAGGGCAACAACTAATAACGGAGTAAAGCAGCAAATGGCAGATATCACTGTCCCTATTGCGCCAATTTTAACCCATTGTTTACGCATTACTATTTCTCTCAATTTGAATCGGAGGGCATGCCACATCACCAAAGGAGCAAAAAATACAGCAATCGCCTGGCTTGGGTTTTAACAATTCTCCGCACTGGGAGCACTCATAAAAATATTGACAAAAGTCCTCAGGCATTCGCTCTTTATGTGTGTTCTGACAAGCTGGACAGGTGACGGTTGATTCTAAAATTACACTCATTGTCGTACCTAATAATTTATGTCACTCATACGATAATCATAGTTCAGTTACAAGATGGTTTAAAATTATTAATCCGTACCTTACTTAACATGCTAAAATCGCTTTTAGATTCGATTAACTTGCAGTAAACAACAGGAACACCACGTGACTAATAACGATATTTTAAGACGCATCCGCTACGCTTTTGATTACAGTGACACTAAAATGATGGCCATTTTTGCCTCAGCAGAGCAGACTGTTACACGTGAGCAGGTATGTAATTGGCTTAAAGCTGATGACCACGCTGATTATAAAAGCATGCAAGATGTAGATATGGCTAGTTTCTTAAATGGTTTAATCAATCAACTCCGTGGTAAAAAAGAGGGTCCGCAAGCGGTTCCTGAGAAAAAATTAAACAACAACATTGTTTTTATGAAATTAAAAATAGCACTAAACCTAAAGGCTGAAGATGTATTAGCCATGATGGACAGTGCTGATTTACGTATGAGCAAACATGAACTCAGTGCCTTTTTCCGTAAAGTTGATCACAAACACTATCGTGAGTGTAAAGACCAGATTTTGAGAAACTTTTTACAGGGTTTACAGCTAAAATTCCGTCAACAATCAGACAGCGAGTAAGATCTCAAATTTTGAATTTAAGGCTAGTTCCTCTAGCCTTTATTATCTTTGTCACAAAAACCCGCCACTTAGACTTGTATTATTACTCCACTATCTCCATATCTAATTTATAAGCAAAAGATTCGAATATTTTTAAAAAACTGTTGTCCTACTATTAGTCACTTAGACGCCTTTGTCACTTCCCGATTTACTAAGTGCACCTAAAAATGGAACAGATTGTTTAAGGAGATTCAATGAATCGATTATTGCGAGCTGCTGTATTAATGGTTTTGGTCTTTGGCCGAGGTCCAGTTCAGGCATCACCTCTTCAAGAAATTAAAGACGCGGAAAGCCGTGACACTGAAAACACTGAAACCAGTAAAAAGGATTTTCAGCACTCACTTAGCGGGCTGTATGGCGTAGAGAATCTACTCTCGTCAGTCGAACAACCCTATCAAGACTTTGATGTGCTTTACTCTAAAGCCCATCAAGCTCAATTTGAATTAGAGTCATTGTGTAATTACACCGCTCTTCTATCACACACGCAACCTCACTTCTCTGGCATAAAAAGCAAACAACGCGCTAAAACTAAGATTGAGACTGAGCTTAATGGCCAAGTTAATAAAATCACCGATCTCGCCAGAGCAACCATTGTGGCTAATAACGTCAGTGATTTAATGATGGCTTACGAAAATCTCAATCGTGAATCTACCATTGTTAAAGTGAAGAATCGCTTTAAAAACCCTGGGGCATCAGGCTATCGTGACCTGAATTTGCTGGTTAAACTGCCTAAAACAGGTCTAATTGCGGAGGTTCAACTTCATTTAGCGGACATCGCCGAGGTCAAAAGTGGCCCTGAACATGCGATTTACGAAAAGATTCAAAACGTGGAACGTTTAGCGGTGCTTGAACAGCGAGAGTTTTCGCCCTTTGAGTTAGCCCAAATAGACAATTTGAGGAAACAATCTCAAGCGATGTATCAGCAAGCTTGGCAGACTTATTTAACGCCCAATAGCTCAGCCGCTTAAATCAATCTCAATAACCAGCACGGTATAATACGGTGCTGGTTTAACACACTAATCCTCTCTCTAACGCAATTCTCACCAGCGCAGCTGTCGATTTCACACCCAGTTTGCGTTTAATCCTCAGACGATGCGTTTCAACAGTTCGTACACTAATGTTTAAGTGTCGAGCGATATTTTTATTACAATCTCCATTAGCGAGCGCTGCCAAGACATCCTCCTCCCAAGTGTAAGCAAAAAAATAACCATCCGTTCCATAAGTCATTCGATTCAACAGGTCAATCACCTGCCGTTTTGCTTCATTGTCATCAATGTCGGCATTTTCATATATTGGCTCAAACGATCTTTCGGCAAGATCAATATACTGTTTCAATTCTTGTTTTTTAGCCGCCGTTAGGTTTTCACGTAAAATGTTGGCTTCATATTCTACCAGTTGCTTCGCTTGGGTAAAAAGCAGTAGCGCAATGATACCAATAGAGCATCAAACTCTAGCTTACTATATTAGAGTGCGTAACATATAATTAACAAATAATATGTATGATACTCGCTACGGCATGATAAATATGGAGAACAACAAACATGAAAGTTACAAAAATAGGCCTATGCGCCGCCCTAATGTCTTCCACACTGATCACAGCAGGCGTATCTGCTGCTGATAAAAAAGTGTTATTAAAAACGCCAATTGCATTTGGCAGTCACCTCCCCGCACTTGGTACACCAATAAAATGGTATGCAGAACAAATCCAAGTAACCTCTGGTGGCACCATCAAAATGAAAATTTACGAACCGGGTAAGTTAATTAGTCCAACAGAAATATTAGATGCAGTCTCTTCAGGTAAAGTTAACTCTGGATATGCAACTGCAGGTTATTGGCAAGGAAAGCTTCCAGCGGCCGCACTTTTTTCTGCTGTCCCTTTTGGTCCTGAAGCTGGCGAATATATGGCGTGGTTATACTTTGGTAACGGATTAAAACTGTATCAAGAGATGTATGACAGCAATGGATATAATGTAAAAGTACTACCGTGTGCCATTATCTCTCCTGAAACGTCTGGCTGGTTTAAAAAACCGATTGAAAAGCCAGAAGATCTTGAAGGCCTCACCATGCGTTTCTTTGGTTTAGGTGGTGCTGTAATGGAGAAACTGGGCGTTGGTACCGTCCAACTTCCTGGCGGAGAAATATTTGGTGCACTTGAAAAAGGAGCGATTGATGCCACTGAATTTTCCCAACCAGCCATTGATCAGCGCTTAGGTTTCCACAAGATTGTTAAGTACAACTACTTCCCAGGCTGGCATCAGCAATCTACGGTATTCGAGCTCCTTATTAATAAAGATACTTGGAATGACATGAGTAAAAACCAACAAATAGCACTTGATGTTACGTGTCGAGCAACCATGACCTACTCAATATCTGAAGGGGAATCAATGCAGTTTGATGCCAAGGAAAAATTCCAAGAGAAAGGGGTTAAATTCCGCTACTGGAACGATGAGATGCTTACCCTGTTTGAGAATACTTGGTTAGAAGTGGTTGAAGAGAAGAAAAAAGAGGACGCCTTCTTCAAAAAAGTTTGGGAAGACATGAGCAAGTTCCGCAGTCGCTATGACTTGTGGGAGAAAAATGCTTTCTTACCTCGCGCTAAATAATCTTTAATCTTAAGGCTAGTGTTCTTTGCTAGCCTTTTCTTATCTCTGTTTCATGGAGTACATATGAAACACGTTAAGCCACTTTCTGGCTCACTACTGCTCGCTGAAAGAATAGATCAACTCATCAAAGGCAGTGCCAAAATCTTTGCTTGGGCCAATGTGATATTAATTTTGGTTATTATTACCCAAGTAATTATGCGTAAAGGGTTCTCTAATGGTCTCATCGCATTAGAAGAGCTGCAGTGGCATTTGTATGCGATTGCGGTTATGTTTGGCATCTCGTACGCTCAACTGACCAATCAACATGTTCGCGTTGACCTTTTTCACCATAAATTCAGTGACAGAATCAAATCGATGGTAGAGATTCTAGGATTGCTCTGTCTCGCTATGCCTTTCATTCTTACCATCATCATTCATTCATTTGATTTTGTCTATGAAGCTTGGCGCGTCAATGAACGTTCCAGTGCACCGTCAGGTCTTCCTTATCGATGGATTATTAAGGGTGTTATTCCTGCTAGTTTCAGCCTACTGTTTTTAGCCTGTGTTACCAAAATTATTCGTGAATGGAATCACTTAAAAGGAAACGTTAATCATGGACGTTAATGAAATCCTCGTTATCCTTATGTTCTTAAGCTTTATTACCTTATTATTTACCGGAATCCCTGTTGCTTATGTTCTCGGCGGAGTAGGTATCGCTTTTGCCGGTATTGCCTATTTAACTGACCTCTATTTAGGCACATTTACAGGCTTAGATTTCAATACATTAGGTCTTATCGTAAACCGAATTTACAAGATAATGGATAACTGGATTCTTGTTGCGCTGCCTATGTTTATTTTTATGGGAAATATGCTGGATAAATCAGGTATCGCTGAAAAATTAATGACGTCGATGCAACAATTATTTGGTCAAGTTCATGGCGGCCTTGCGGTGACGGTTACTGCAATTGGTATCATCTTGGCTGCTTCAACAGGTATCATCGGCGCGTCCGTGGTGTTATTAACCGTCATGTCTCTACCAACTATGATGCGCCAAGGTTACCACCTGCCATTAGCCCTTGGAACCATCGCTTCAGCTGGTACCCTTGGTATTTTACTTCCCCCTTCCATCATGCTGGTCATCATGGCCGATCAACTCGGTTTATCTGTCGGTGATCTATTTATGGGTGCTGTTATTCCAGGTTTAATGCTGGGTGCTATCTACATTATCTATATCTTGATAGTTGGCGTTGTTACGCCTAAAAAAATGCCTTTGCCAGATAATGTACAGCCCGTTGATTGGAAGATAATCTTCAATGTGTTTAAGGCAATCTTACCTACTGTTTTTCTAATTTTTACCGTGCTGGGTTCTATCTTTGCAGGTATTGCCACACCGACAGAAGCCTCCGGTGTTGGAGCTCTTGGTGCAACGTTGTTAGCTGCATTCAACAAAAAACTTAGCTTGAAAGTGCTCAAAGAGGTGATGATGACCTCGTATGGCACAACTGCTTATATTTTCATGATATTTTTAGGAGCCACCTGTTTCGCTTTGGTTCTGAGAGAGCTTGGTGGCGATGAATTGATTGAGTCGGCTCTAACTGGTTTGCCATTTGGTTCTTATGGCACCATCGCTATCATACTCGGTATCATTTTCATTTTAGGGTTTTTCTTAGATTGGATTGAAATTACGCTGATAGCCCTGCCGCTACTGGCACCGGTGATTGTCGGTTTAGATCTCGATATTAATGGCTATGGTGTGGTCGATAACCCATCCATTGTATGGTTCGTCATGTTAGTGGCGATGGCACTCCAAACGAGCTTTTTGACCCCTCCCGTCGGGTTTGCACTCTTCTATTTAAAAGGAGTCTGCCCTCCAGAAGTTCAACTGAAAGATATCTATCGCGGCGTAGTGCCCTTTATTATCATTCAGCTATTAGCATTAGTCGCATTGGTATTATGGCCGCAGCTAGTACTCTGGTTACCTGCTATTGCCTATGGATAACAGCTCTGTAGCTCTCTATCACGACGATTAAGCAGTAAAGTCGCGATAGAACTTCACAAATTTACGCCCAGCGGCCAGCCCAACTTGATAATCGTGTTCAAGATCGGTCGCTTTACTCATTAGAGCCGTTGCGACAAGAGGCTCTTCTGGAGCCAGTTGAATAACAAAACAGTCATCTGGAGGAGCCTGCAAAAATGTGGTTGTTAGCTCATACGTTTGATAGTGAACCAGCAATTGATCAATTAATTGTGAGTCCAACTTCCCTCCAGTTAATGTGGCCAAACGAAAAAGGTCATTGCTGCCAAATAACCAGCGACCTCCTTTAAGCACCTGATTAACATCAATTTCAGCATGCTGCTGGACCATCTCTTTAATTGTCTCTTGTAAAAACCCTTGCCAACCTGTCACTATCTCATCATAACGATTGGACACTTCTGTTTGAAACCTCTTTAACGGATGCGATTCAGAATGTGCTGTCAACACCTCTTTAATAGGTGCTTCAACGGAGTCAATCGGCTCGGTTCTGATGGTTATTATAACTCTCGCCCCTCGTCGCCAAGCCTCTTGTACGGGAATTGCTGCGGATACTCCACCATCAATCCAGTGCTCTCCATTAATTGAAATGGGATCTGGGTATAACATAGGAATAGCACAAGTTGCTTTTAAAACATCAATCAACGGAGGGGTAGGTTCAGTAGAAAGCAGTGGAAAGTAATTATCACGCAATGTTTGTTCATTGGTTACCGCAGCCAAAGCGGTACGATCTGCCAAGGTAAACCTAGCCATATCAATATCAAATTTGTGAGGTGATTGATTTAGCTGACTAAATGCCCAGTTAAGATCCATATTTTTGCTGTATCGGACATAATCAAATAAATTAAAAAACTTCGGGTTAGCAATTATCTCTGTTAGGTACTTTTTGCTAAAACCATGCTGGCGGCTTAAAAATGCACAAAGATTCAAAGCACCAGCTGATGTGCCAATAAAAAGAGAGAAAGGGTCAAAACTTGACTCTAAAAATGCATCAAAAACCCCAGACGTAAATATCCCACGCTGTCCTCCTCCTTGAGCAACAAGTGCAACGGAACCTTGAATGTATTTTTGACACTCAACATAATCGATCAAACTGTTTTTGTCAGTAAACACTGCGCTTCTATTCACTTGCACCTCAGCAGAATATTGATCAAAATATAATCTAAAATGTCATGAACACTTTATTGTGATTACGTTTAACTCTTTATATACTGTTAACTATCTAACAGTAACTCTTCTATTGATTTTAGTCGAAAATTCAATATATAAGGAACATTTAATGAAGATTTCTCTTCAGTTAATCACTCTTTTGTTACTCTCTAGCCCAGCGCACGCGAACAATTATATTACTCCGATGATTGGTTACTCTTTTGGCGGAAACGTAAGTGATACGCAAGATGTTAACTATCAGGTCAAAGCCAATCCCAATTTGGCCATCACCGTTGAGACCGACTTAGATAAAGGACGTATCGGTGCTTTCTACAGCTTACAACAGACTGATATTAAAAAAACCAGCAATGACCTAGCTATAAACTACCTTCATTTTCAAAGTGCACTTAACTTCCCTTTAAATTCAAAACTTAGCTCATTTTTTGGTTTAAGTGTTGGTGGAACTTACATCAAGGCTGACTGGGTAGATAAGGACCTCTCTTTCTCTGCGGGCGCATTTACTGGTATTCGTTACCAATTTAGTGACAATGCTTCCCTACATGCGGAAGGCCGTTGGCTAGCAAGCTCTGTCGATAGTGATTTCTCTGCTATCTGCCAAGGCAGCCCTGAGAGTACTCAGTGCAAATTCAAATTTGAAGGCGATTGGTTACATCAAGGGCAAGCAAACCTAGGCATTACCTTTGTCTTTTAATTTACTACTCTTATGTCCGAAATATCATCATTTCGGGTAAAATCCTTCCTTATCATCTTTTTTATGAAATAAATTCATGCAGATAATATACCTAGCTTTAACAATTTACTCATTATCAAATATCAACCATCCCCCTTCGATCAGAACTAATGCCTAAATCACAACAAAAGTTAAGTTTATGTAACTGCAATGTTGATTAGTACGATCACCTACCGTCTATTGCATAACAATTTATGAATCTATATTCTCACACTATTATTGGCGTTTTGTTTTGGATTCCTTCAACACCTTGGCCAATACTTAGATTTAAACACTATTTAATATGCCTTTCCTAGGGATATGCAGTACTTAAAGGATTATCTATGAAACGAGAACAGTGGGGATCCCGAGCGGGGTTTATTTTGGCTGCAGTAGGTTCTGCTATTGGCCTTGGTAATATCTGGCGATTCCCGTATATGGCTTATGAAAATGGCGGCGGCGCTTTTTTTATTCCCTACCTTTTTGCCATGCTAACAGCGGGTATTCCATTTATGATTATGGAATTTGGAATGGGTCATAAATACCGTGGCTCAGCACCTAAAACATTATCAAAAATCAATGCAAAGTATGAGTGGCTTGGCTGGTTCCAAGTCATGATCGCAGCCGTAATTGCCGTCTATTATGTTGCCGTTATTGGTTGGGCAATCTCCTACCTCAGCATGTCTTTCACTCAAAGTTGGGGCACTGACACTAATGCTTACTTCTTTAACGAATATCTACAGCTTGGTGATAACTCTCCAACTAAATTAGGAAGCATCCAGTGGCACATTGCAATACCTATGGTCATTGCATGGGCGATCACTTTTGTTGCTATTTTTGGTGGTGTAAAAGCGGGAATCGAGCGCGCCAGCAAAATCATGATGCCGCTGCTCTTTATCATGGTCCTTGCGTTGATTGGTCGCATGGTATTCCTGCCAGGAGCACTGGACGGTTTAAACTACCTGTTCCAACCAGACTTTAGCAAGACTATGGATCCTAAAGTATGGTCAGCCGCTTATGGTCAGATTTTCTTCACCTTAAGTGTTGGTTTTGCGATTATGCTTGCATACTCAAGCTACCTACCTGAAAAATCAGATATTAATAACAACGCGGTGATGACCGTATTAATTAACTGTGGCTTCTCAATTGTTGCGGGTATCTTAATCTTCTCTATCTTGGGTTATATGGCTCAAGAGCAAGGAAAAGAGCTAACTGAAGTAGTGAGCGCTGGTGTTGGTTTAGCCTTTGTTACTATTCCCGCGGCCATTAATTTGCTCCCTGCTCCCTATATCTTAGGGCCACTGTTCTTTTTCGCTTTGGTTGTTGCTGGTTTAAGCTCACATATCTCAATCTTAGAAGCGGTAACATCTGCTTTGATTGACAAACTAAACTGGTCACGAAAAAAAGCAGCGTCTATTGTTTGTGGTATAGGTCTTGTTATTTCAATGGCGTTTGCGACTAACGGCGGACTGTTACTGCTCGATTTAGTCGATTACTTCATGAACAACATTGCACTACTAGCAAGCTGTTTGATTGAACTGCTTATTATGGGTTGGTTGGTTAAAATTTCAGACATTCGCTCATATGTAAATAAGATCTCTGAGTTTTCAATTGGCGTATGGTTTGAAATCTGCATTCGTTTTGTTAGTCCCGTTTTATTAGCTATCATTATCGGTACCAACATTGTGAACACGGTCAATGATGGTTACGGCGGTTATGCAACATCCGATCTATTGATGTTAGGTTGGGGACTGGTTGCTGCCATGCTATTTGTGGGTATTATCATTAATAAATCAAGTAAAGAGGCATAATATGACTACTGGTGCAATTTTCATGATGGTATTTGGTTTAGGTATTACGTGGGGCGGTGCCGCACTTTGCATTCGTAAAGCCATGAATGCTAACAAAAAGCATTAAATTCGCAACCTACAACTTTTAACTTAGTACCCCGTTAACACTAATTGTTATCGGGGTCTTTTTTATTCCCTATTTGACCTCACTTAAATATTGATCCATTCTCTCTTTATTCATGGCAATGGTGGGTTTTACCGCTAGCCAATCAGACCGAGATTGCTCAATATTTATAGCCTCACCGACTTGAACTACGCCCAACATTCCCATCACAGTGTGTGGAAGACATTTGTACAGATAGACACCATCTTGTTCAAAACGTACTTGAGTCTCTTTTCCCATTGGGGTCACAAACGCTTTGGCTCCATTTGGAATAGAAAATGATTGAGCATTGTGACTGCTATCTGAAGGCACAAACTTAATAACATCCCCTTTGTTTATTTTTATATAACCTGGATTCATTATCATCATCGCACCGTTCTCTCCAGAAGTAAGTAACTGGACAGTGTACTCAGCAGTAAATGCTGATGTAGTCATTAAACTAAACATTAAGAATAAAACAGATTGGAATATTTTCATTATCTTTCTCCTATAAACACAATCGATAATGATAACCATTATTATTAACAAATACCAGCCACACTAAAATGAAAATGGGGTCCTATGTTAGGACCCCATTACTTTATTGATTTAAATATGGACGGTTATTTGTTTGCTTGAATCCACTCATCCATTTCTGTTTTTAAGTTGTCTGACTTGGTTCCGAAGATAGCTTGAACACCACCAGCAACGATAACAACACCAGCAGCACCAAGTTGTTTCAAGCGCTCTTGGTTAACAGCGTCGACATCAGCAACGGATACGCGAAGACGAGTAATACAAGCATCAAGGTTAGTAATGTTCTGTTTACCACCAAATGCAGCGACTAACTCACCAGCAAGCTCTGAACCTGTTACAACTTCAACGCTGTCTTCTTCGTCTTCACGACCTGGAGTCTTAAGATCCATTGCTTTAATGACAAAGCGAAATATGATGTAGTAAACAACAGCGTAAACAAGACCAAGACCGACAAGAAGAAGCATGTTCTCTGCGCGTGGAGATTGAACTACAAAGTCAATGAAACCTTTTGAAAATGTGTGACCATGAACAATACCTAATGCATTAGTTAGCATGTATGCAACGCCAGCAAGTACTGCGTGGATAGCATAAAGAACTGGAGCAACAAATAGGAATGCGAATTCAATCGGTTCTGTAATACCAGTAAGGAATGAAGTTAACGCAGCAGATGCCATGATACCCATTACTTTTGCTCGGTTTTCAGGTTTCGCAGAATGAGCAATTGCGATTGCAGCAGCAGGAAGACCAAACATTTTGAATAAGTAACCACCCGCCAGTTGACCGAAACCGTTACCTGCAGCGCGAGATGCATCATCAGCAGTTAGGAAGCAAGTCATAATACCATGTACTTGCTCACCAGCGCTGTTCATACAAGAACCCGCTTCGTAGAAGAATGGTACGTTCCAGATATGGTGAAGTCCAAAAGGAATAAGAGAACGTTCAACAACACCGTAAATACCAAATGCCATTACTGGGTTTTGGTTTGCAGCCCAATCAGAGAATGCTGCAATTGCACCACCGATTGGAGGCCAAATGACAGAAAGAACTAAGCCTAGAGCAATCGATACAAAACCAGTTACGATTGGCACAGCACGCTTACCAGCGAAGAAGCCTAAGTATTCTGGAAGTTGAACGCGATAGAATTTGTTGAAAGCCCAAGCAGCAACACCACCAGCAAGAATACCACCAAGAACACCAGTCTCGATACCATCAACGCCCATTACCGTTGCCATCACTTTAAGTGTAGCAACCATGATTCCGTAACCAACAACAGCCGCAAGACCTGCAACACCATCATTTTTTGTAAAACCCAGTGCCGTACCTACAGCAAATAGCAGAGCCATTTGACCAAATACTGAACCACCAGCTTGTTCCATTAAGTGAGAAACCACTTCGGGAACAAAGCTAAAATTAGCAGCACCAACACCGAGTAAAATACCAGCAACCGGAAGTACCGATACTGGTAACATTAATGCTTTACCTACCTTCTGTAAGTTTGCAAATAAATTTTTGAACATGCTTCTCTCCTGATAACAAATATCAATTAACGGTCTAGGTTGCAGCCCCCCATGGCATAAGCCTAGCACCACTTTATGTAATTTTCTGTGCCAGTATAGAAACTAAATTTTCAAAAAACATGACACTGATCATACATATAATTCACGGTGTAAATTAAATCAACAACCTTGATGGCGATCACGTTATCACCACACAATGAAAACATCAAAAAGCAACATAAGTGGTTGATTAAGAGTTAATAATATTGATTTCATTGATATTTTATTTTTTTGTAATGTTATTTTTTATAACAAACTTAATTACCAAGCAATCATCAACAGAAATAGAGATAACCAGCTCTTTTTCTATTTAAAATAGCCACTTTTCATAAATATAAGACTTTTCATTCATTTTTTCATCAAATGTAATTTTTCATTAAAAAATAAGAAAGCGGCACCGCTTTTACCTAATAGGCCATATAACACTGAATTATCGGTTTACTCACGCTCAATTTTAGCTGCTCTATTTCAATTCTAAACCACTATTTTGGCACGATACATGCTAATACCCAGTTGGTTGCGTATGAAAGAGAGCAATTTAAGCTCTCATGTTTACTTAACCCACTAATTATTAATAACAATGGTATTAATTCCGAGATTACAGCGCTGCCTATAAGTGCAGCAAAACACCAGAACAGCGCGGCTCCTAATGCAGCCGCACCATTTGTGTGCATTAAGATTTACAAGGACGTAATAATGATAAAAAAAACAGTTACCTTTCTAACGGCAATGTTACCTGGCGTCGCTTTAGCTGAACAAGCGTCGTTAAATGGTGCAAACACTGCGTGGATTTTAACCTCAACGGCATTAGTGTTATTTATGACCCTTCCTGGTCTTGCTCTATTTTATGGTGGTTTAGTACGTTCCAAAAATGTGCTCTCTATATTAATGCAGTGTTTTTCTATTGCTGCCGTCTCTTCTCTACTTTGGCTTCTATTGGGATACAGCTTGGCGTTTTCAGATGGCAATGCGTTCATTGGCGATCTATCGAAGGTTATGCTGATAGGTATGGGCAGAGACACCTTATCAGGCGATATTCCTGAATCACTGTTTATGCTTTTCCAAATGACATTTGCCGTTATTACCCCGGCATTAATCATTGGCAGTTTTGCCGAGCGAATGAAATTTTCAGCAGTCTTGCTATTTAGTATCCTTTGGCTATTAGCTGTTTATGTACCCGTGACTCACTGGGTATGGGGAGGTGGCTGGTTAGCAGAGATGGGAGTTTATGATTTCGCAGGCGGTATTGTGGTGCACATTACGGCAGGGGTCGCTGCTTTAGTCGCGGCTATCGTTATTGGCCCAAGAAAAGGTTTTCCTAAAGTGGCCATGCCTCCTCATAATATGACCATGACCATTACAGGTGCTGGAATGCTTTGGGTTGGTTGGTTTGGCTTTAATGGTGGTAGTGCACTAGGAGCCAACGGTGATGCCGCAATGGCGATGCTAGTCACTCATATATCTTCTGCAACTGGCGCTCTGGTTTGGATGATGATTGAGTGGAGACGTTTTGGTAAACCGAGTGCACTAGGTGCTGTCACCGGTATGGTAGCAGGCCTCGGCACGATAACACCAGCATCCGGCTTTGTCGGTCCTGGTGGTGCATTAATCATTGGATTATCTGCAGGTATCGTCTGCTTTATTGCGACGCATTACGTTAAGCGCGTGTTGAAGATCGATGACAGCTTAGATGTTTTTCCAGTTCACGGTGTGGGCGGTATTTTAGGCACACTGCTGGTCGGAATTTTTGCATCAACCGAATTGGGCGTTTTTAGCGGTTTTGGGTTTGCTGAAGGTATTAACACTATTGCAGGACAGTTACAGGTTCAATTTATTGGTGTTGTCGCAACCATTATTTATACCGCTGTTATTACTTATCTTATCTTAAAGCTGGTCGGTTTATTCACTCCACTTCGCGTTACTGAAGAAGAAGAGATCGACGGTCTTGATATCAGCTCCCATGAAGAGAAAGGATACAACTTATAGCAGAAAAAGCGGATACAAAAGTGTCCGCTTCTCAATTCAATACAGGTTATCGCTACTCGCTAAAACTCAAACAACCACTGACTAATTAACAGTTCACTATTAAGGCCACTATTCGATTTCAGTTGCTCTCGTAAAATATTCAAAGTTTTAAGCTGCTGGTAGGCTTGATTCACCGTTAACTTCATTGATAATGCTTCTAATACAGCCCTGCAATCATCATGCACGAGATTGCTATTAACCCCCTGCTGCACTTTTTGCACATCGAGCAACAGGTAACTTAACCACAACAGAGTACGGTTTGGGTCTTTTGCCATACAGAGCATTAACTCACTAAAACGCGGCTGCTCTGAGTCGATATAATCAACAAACTTGGTAATTAACGTTTCATGAGCTGCTTTATGTTTATTCTGATAATAATCAACAACCGTCAGAGGAAAACCACCACAAACGCGTACTGCCTGTTTGCTTGCTGACAAATCGTGTTCTTCTTTTAGCCACTGCAGAGCCATTGACTCTTCTACAACGGGTAAACCCCAACTACTGCATCGGCTTACAATAGTTGGCAACAAGGCGTGTTGACTCGACGAAAGTAGAATAAATTGGCAGCTTTGTGGCGGCTCTTCTAATGTCTTTAAAATGGCATTAGCAGCCGCTTCGTTCATACTATCCGCTGGATCAATGATGATCACCCGCTTCCCGTTAAACTGAGATGACTCCCATGCCCAATGGTTACACAGTCGAATCTGATCAACATTGATTCCCTTTCCCTCTTTTTCAGGTTTTAACCAGTGTAAGTCTGGGTGATTACCCGAGGTTGATAACTCGCAGCTATGACACATACCGCAAGGTTCAATCCCTGGCGTTTGACAAAGCAGAGTTTTGGCTAATAGGGCCACTATGTTTTCGCGTCCCATACCATCGGGCATTGAACAAAGCAGCGCATGAGGAAGCCTATCTTGTATAATAAGCTGTTGCCACTGCTGCCATATCTGTTGCTGCCAAGGAAAAAGTTTACCGTTCATTGTATAACCAATAGTCGTTACGCATTATGTGTTAAGAGCCACTGAGAAAGTGCCTGTTTAATATCTTTACTCACTTGCTCTATGCTTTGGCTTGCGTCAATCGTAATAATTGAATCATCTTGTTCTGCAAATTCAAGATAGCGTTCGCGAGTACGATCAAAGAAGTCGACCTCCATCTGCTCAATACGGTCTAGCGCTCCACGTAATCTGGCTCTTTCAAGACCGATTCTAGGGTCTAAATCCATATAGATGGTTAAATCTGGTTTAAAGTCACCTAACACCGTATCACGCAAGTTAAGCATCACCGTTTTATCGAAACCGCGACCACCACCTTGGTAGGCTTGAGATGAGAGGTCATGGCGATCACCCACTACCCAGCTGCCACTGGCTAATGCGGGTTTAATGACGTTATCAACCAATTGAATACGAGCCGCATAAAGAAGCAGTAACTCAGCCATGTCTGTTAACGGTTCGTCTGGGTGACCCTCTTTAACCAGTGTTCTCATCTGTTCAGCAAGTGGCGTTCCGCCCGGCTCACGAGTGGTGATTGAATCAGTAATACCTTGTTCTTGTAACGTAGCAAGAACTAAATTAATTGCCGTGCTTTTACCTGCCCCTTCGAGGCCTTCGATTACTATAAATTTTGCCATTATTTGTTTCTCAATTTCCTTAAATAAGCTCTCACTGCTCTATTATGTTCTACAAGTGACTTACTGAACGTATGCCCCCCGTCACCACTCGCAACAAAGTAGAGGTATTTGCTGGTTTCTGGATTTACCGCTGCACGGATCGACGCCTCTCCAGCCATCGCAATCGGTGTTGGAGGAAGACCGTAAATGGTATAGGTATTATATGCGGTTGGTCTGCGCAGATCGCTCTTACGGATATTACCTTTGTAGGTTTCACCCATACCATAAATCACCGTTGGATCAGTTTGCAATCGCATTCTTCTATTTAGACGATTCACAAATACTGACGAAATGCGACGTCGTTCTCCATGGACTGCTGTCTCCTTTTCTATAATAGATGCCAACGTTAATGCTTCATATTGGTTCTTTATAGGCAGAGAATCCGACTTTTCTAACCAAGCACTCTCGATCACTTTGTTGAGCGCTTTGTGTGCTCGCCCTAATATCGCTAAATCTGTCGTACCCGCTGTATACGCATAGGTCTCAGGTAAAAAAAGTCCTTCCAATTTCTCTTTATCAATACCAAGCTCTGCCGCTATCTCAGATTCGGACAGCTCATGCATCGTATGCTTTAACCCCTCTTTGGTTTTTAACAGTGTCAACCACTCAGAAAAGCGACTGCCTTCAACAAAGGTAATTGAAAATTGATGTTCTTGACCTGCACCAACTAGAGTGAGTAGTTCTCTCACGCTAAGATCTTTTTCAACCCAGTATGTTCCTTTCTTTATGCCCATCAACTCTGGCGTAACTCGGTTAACAAAACGCGCCCACTTTATATCAGAGATTGCATCCTGCTCATAAAGTCCATTTAAGAGACGGCGAACATTGGTTCCTGATTCTATTTCCAAGAGTTGCGACTGTTCTAAACGTACAGGTTGGTCAATAAAGGTGAGTACTTGCTGATAACCCCAAAAAACACTACTACTAAGAATGGTTAACAGAACAACAAGTAAAATGATTACTTTCTTTAACACTGAGATAATTTCTCCTGAAATTGTGCGGTGACGTCAGATGATTGATAACAACGATTCGAAATTTTCAACACTGGGACAATACCCATTAACGCATTAGTCATAAATACTTCATCAGCTCGATAAAGATCATCAAGCACTGCTTCTACTATCTTAACTTCAATATTGAGTTGCGAAGCAAAGCAAATAATTTGGGCTCGTAGTATACCTGCTACTCCCGCTTGATTTAACATAGAGGTGTAAAGAATTCGATTTTTCACCCAGAATAAATTGGAAGCAGATGTTTCTATCACGTTGTTGGCAATATCTAATACAACACAGTCATCAAAACCTAATGATGAGATCTCCTGTTTAATCAACACTTGTTCCAAGCGATTATTGTGCTTTAATCCAGCCAATAGTGGATTAATTCCAATTTGAGTTTTGCAAACACCGAGCTCAACGCCCACTCTTTGCCATTGCAGGTAGTGCTCTGGATAATCAAATGCCGATATAACGACTTGAGTATCGCAACAACCTTCACTCGCATAACCTCTACCACCAGAGCCTCGGCTTAAGAGGATCTTAAGCCCCATTAATGGTTTATTCTTTTCAATCAGTTGATTGGCCCATTGTTCAACCTTATCCCAATCGGGGGGGGCAATCGCAAGCTTAGATGTTGTATGCTGCAATCTTTCAAGATGTTGCTGCCAGAATTGAATCTTACCGCTTTTAACTAACATGGTGGTAAAACAGCCATCGCCATACTGAAAGGAGCGATCAGATACGTTAGTCGTCTGCTGTTTACAACCATTAATGAGATACATCCCTCTCTCCTTCCATAAAAAAGCGGCTTGATGTAATACACCAAACCGCTGATTATAATTTATTTTGCTGTTATTTGATTATATCTTTTTAAAGATAAGTGCACCGTTAGTGCCACCAAAACCAAATGAGTTACATACTGCGTATTCTAGACTAGCTTGACGAGCCTCACCAGGAACATAATCTAAATCACAACCTTCATCTGGGTTATCTAGATTGATGGTTGGTGGAACCGCCTGGTCAACCAAACTCATCGCAGTAATAATCGCTTCCACCGAGCCGGCTGCACCCAAAAGGTGTCCAGTCATTGATTTTGTCGAAGAGATCATTACGCTATTTGCGGCGTCACCTAAAGCGCGTTTGATACCTAGGGTTTCTGCAATATCACCAGTAGGTGTCGAAGTACCATGTGCATTAATATAGCCAATTTTATCAGTGCTTATACCCGCGTCACGAATCGCCGCTTCCATTGCTAATGCGCCACCTGAACCATCAGCACTTGGCGAAGTCATGTGATACGCATCGCCGCTCATACCAAAGCCAACTAATTCACAATAGATTTTAGCGCCACGAGCTTTAGCATGTTCATACTCTTCAACTACCATCATGCCAGCACCATCACCCAGCACAAAACCATCACGGTCTTTATCCCATGGACGAGAAGCGGCTTGTGGATCATCATTTCGTGATGAGAGTGCTTTAGCAGCAGCAAACCCCCCCATACCTAATGGTGTTGAAGCTTTCTCTGCACCACCAGCCAGCATTGCATCAGCGTCACCATAAGCGATCATACGCGCAGCATGACCAATATTATGAAGACCTGTTGTGCACGCTGTTGAAATTGCAATGTTTGGACCACGCAAACCATGCATGATAGACATGTGACCTGCAATCATATTAACAATAGTCGAAGGGACAAAAAATGGGCTGATCTTACGAGGACCTCTGTCTATCAGCGCTTGGTGAGCAGTTTCAATTAAACCAAGACCACCAATACCAGAACCGATGGCAACACCAACACGATGGGCATTTTCTTCGTTAATTTCGATACCAGAATCTTTAAATGCCTGCGTTCCTGCCGCTACACCATACTGGATGAACAGATCCATTTTTCGAGCATCTTTCTTAGTCATATACTCTTCGCAGTTAAAGTCTTTGACCAAACCTGCAAACTTAGTACTAAAATGGGTGGTATCAAAATGTTCGATGTTGCTGATACCGCTTTGGCCGGCTAGGAGTGCTTTCCACGATGCTTCAACGGTATTGCCCACCGGTGAGAGCATACCCATGCCTGTGATTACTACACGACGCTTGGACAAGATTAAATTCTCCGGAAATTGTTTTAATAGATAGGGGATGTAACGATATAAAAACTCAGGCGGTCAAGGAGACCGCCTGGGATTGTGTCTTACTGTGCGCTAGTAACGTAGTCAATAGCAGCTTGAACAGTTGTGATTTTCTCAGCTTCTTCGTCTGGAATTTCAGTGTCAAACTCTTCTTCAAGAGCCATAACTAGCTCAACTGTGTCAAGAGAATCAGCACCTAGGTCGTCAACAAATGAAGCTTCGTTTTTAACTTCTGCTTCGTCTACACCAAGTTGCTCAACAATGATTTTTTTTACGCGTTCGATGATGTCGCTCATTTTTCTTTTCCTTCACAGAGTCGCTGAATATGCGATATTTGCTGTATTTTATTCAAAAATTAGAAAGTTGCAAGTGCCTGTGCGCTGGTCGAACCACGAAATGGAATGTAACCCGCCAACAAATAGCTCTAATTTGACCTAAATCACAGGTCAATCAACCTTCCAGCTTAAACCATGTACATTCCACCATTTACATGCAGGGTTTCACCTGTAATGTAAGCGGCTTCTGGTGACGCTAAAAATGCAACTGCTGCTGCAATTTCTTTTGGATCGCCTAGACGACCAGCTGGTACTGCTGATAGTGTCGCAGCTCGTTGCTCATCATTCAAGGCTTTCGTCATATCAGTTTCAATAAATCCAGGTGATACAGTATTGACTGTAATACCACGAGATGCAACTTCTCGGGCTAAAGACTTAGTAAAACCGATAACTCCAGCTTTCGCTGCAGCATAATTGGTTTGTCCCGCATTACCCATAGTACCTACAACTGAACCAACATTAACAATGCGTCCACAACGCTTTTTCATCATGCCTCGCATCACCGCTTTTGAAAGGCGAAAAATAGAGGTTAGATTGGTATCCATGATATCTTGCCATTCATCATCTTTCATACGCATCAGCAAATTATCACGAGTAATACCCGCATTATTAATTAAGATGTCTAACTCACCAAATTCGGCTTTTATGCTTTTAAGCACGTCGTTAACAGAGTCTGCTGATGTGACATTTAGCGTCATACCTTTACCATTCTCACCAAGGTAACTACTGATAGCTTCAGCGCCACTCTCAGAAGTTGCGGTACCGATAACGGTTGCACCGCGTTCGACAAGCAGTTCAGCAATAGCACGACCTATGCCACGGCTAGCGCCTGTTACTAGTGCAATCTGACCATTTAGGCTCATTACATTTCCCCTTTTAAAAATTACTTAGCCGCTTCTAAACCAGCAGGGGTATTAACCGCGGCTGCACTTAATGAGCGCTCGATACGTTTAGTAAGACCCGTTAACACTTTACCTGGCCCCATTTCAAATAGTTGCTCAACCCCTTCAGCTGCCATTTTTTCCACCGTTTCAGTCCAACGAACGGGGCTATGAAGTTGGCGAACCAACGCTTGTTTAATCAATTCAGGATCCGTTTGTGCAATCACATCTACATTATTGATTACTGCAATTTGAGGTGTATTAAATGTTATCTCTGTCAGTTTTTCTGCCAATTTATCAGCAGCAGGTTTCATTAATGCACAATGGGATGGCACCGATACAGGTAAAGGAAGTGCACGTTTTGCACCCGCTTCTTTACATAGAAATCCAGCACGCTCAACTGCGTCTTTATTACCAGCAATAACAACTTGACCCGGTGAGTTAAAATTCACAGGTGAAACGACCTCACCTTGAGCAGCTTGCTCACACGCTTTGGCTATCGAGTCATTATCAAGCCCGATAATCGCATACATAGCACCAATACCCGCAGGCACAGCTTGTTGCATTAATTGCCACGCAATTCGACCAGTTTTAATGCTTCTTTAAAATCGATAACTCCAGCACAAACCAGTGCGGAATATTCACCTAAACTGTGTCCAGCGATAACGGTTGGTTGTGCTAGACCTTGCTCTTTCCAAACACGCCAGATAGCGACAGAAGCCGCTAGCAAAGCAGGTTGAGTGCGAAAGGTTTCATTTAAATCTTCTACTGGACCATTTTGGATTAACGACCATAAGTCATAACCAAGGGCATCTGATGCCTCTGCAAATGTGTTATTCACACTCTCGAATTGTTGCGCTAACTCTGCAAGCATACCAATAGCTTGAGAGCCTTGGCCTGGAAATACAATTGCAAACTTACTCATGATTTATTCCTATTTAAAACTTCACTAAGGCTGAGCCCCAAGTAAACCCGCCACCAAAAGCTTCAAGCAGAAGCATCTGGCCACGTTGAATTCTGCCATCACGTACCGCTTCATCTAAAGCTGTTGGCACAGTTGCTGCTGAGGTATTCCCGTGACGATCTAAAGTCACGACAACTTGTTCCATTGGCATTGATAATTTTTTTGCCGTTGCGGTGATAATTCTTAAATTAGCTTGATGTGGTATTAACCAGTCTAGCTCAGATTTATCCATATTATTTTTCGCTAACGTCTCTTTTACTACGTTAGACAGTTGAGTCACTGCTACTTTAAACACTTCATTACCCGCCATTGCCAACCAAGCATCATCTTCATGATCTCTGGTCGGTACTGGAAGTGCTAACAATTTACCAAAACGGCCATCAGCATGAAGATGGGTAGAGATAATACCCTGCTCTTCTGTTGCACCTAACACGACAGCACCAGCCCCATCACCAAACAAAATATAGGTGGCACGGTCTGTCGGATCGCATGTATGTGATAGCGTATCAGAACCGATAACTAAAACATGTTTAGCCATTCCTGTTTTTACGTTCTGATCAGCAATACTCAGCGCATACACAAATCCAGAACAAGCGGCGGAAATATCAAATGCAGGGCAACTTCTAATGCCTAACATTCCTTGAACCTCACACGCTGATGATGGAAAAGTATGCGTCGCGGTACTCGTTGCGACGATGATCAAATCAATATCATGTTTGTCGATACCCGACATCTCAATAGCATTAATCGATGCTTGATATGCCATCATTGAGACTGTTTCTGTATCGTCAGCGATACGGCGCTCACGAATACCAGTGCGAGTGACTATCCACTCATCACTTGTTTCTACCATTTTTTCCAGATCTGCGTTGGTTCGCACCTGGGTTGGCAAATAGCTGCCTGTTCCAAGAATCTTGCTATTCATGAAGACTAATAATGCCTCTCAAGTAAAACGGTTTCCAAACGGTCACTGATTCGACTGGGAATCTGTCGTTTAACCTCGTGAACCGCCTCTCCAATTGCATTAATAAATGCAGCTACATCAGCACTGCCGTGACTCTTTATTACAATGCCACGCAATCCTATCAGACTTGCACCATTGTACTGGTCGGGGTTCAGCTTTTTGAAATTACTCATTAAATCTTTAAACAACCATTTTGCAATAAGTTGCTTAAATGGGGAGTTCGAAAGTTGAGATTTTAATTGCTCAAGAAAAAGATGAGCAACCCCTTCACTGCTTTTTAAACAAACATTACCGACAAAGCCTTCACAGACAATCACATCAGCACGGTCATTATAGAGTTGGTCACCTTCTACATAGCCAATATAATTAATTTCTGAACAGTTAGATAACATCTCAGAGCACCGTTTGACGAGATCGTTACCTTTGATCTCCTCTTCACCAATATTCAAAAGAGCCACTTTAGCTTTACGCCCTAACTCTTGCTCTGCCAGCTCAGCGCCCATCACTGCAAATTGAAACAGTGAGTTGGCATCACACGATGCATTCGCACCTAGATCTAATAACCACGTTTTCTTCCCTGACTTAGTTGGCAGTGCAGAGATCAACGCTGGTCTTTCTACGCCAGGAAGTTGTTTTAGAGTAAAACGTGAGAGTGCCATTAGTGCACCCGTGTTACCACCACTTACACAAGCATCAGCAGCCCCTTCGGCGACGAGATCTAAAGCTAACCTCATTGAGGTACCTTTACTATGCCTTAATGCTTGAGACGGACGTGTAGAGTTATCAATAACACTGTCACTGTGTACTATGGTAAGTCGAGAGGTGTCGAGATGATTTAAACGTGTCAGATGCTCAGTAATCTCAGAATGATTACCGATAACGGATATTTTTAGCTCAGGGAATAGTGACAATGCCTGCACGATGGCAGGCACTGTAACGCAAGGACCGAAGTCCCCGCCCATCGCATCAACTGCAATGGAAGGATTCAACAAGGATAAACCTTACTTGTTGATAACCTTGCGGCCACGGTAGAAACCGTCAGCTGTGATATTGTGACGAAGGTGAGTTTCGCCACTTGTTGAATCTACAGAAAGTGCTTCAGTAGTCAACGCATCGTGTGAACGACGCATACCACGGTGTGAGCGTGATTTTTTGCTTTTTTGTACAGCCATGGATTTTACTCCTAATTATCTTGCTTTAAATTTTTTAAAACATCAAAGGGATTCGGTTTCTCTTCCTCTTCAGGAATTTCACCAAATACCAGATTGTTCGATTTAATCTGACAGTCTTCAACATCGTGCATCGGTATTTGAGGCAACGCTAATAAGAATTCATCTTCGATAAGATTTATAACATCTAATTCACCGAATTCATTTAAATCTACTAACTCATACTCTTCAGGTACAAGCTCTGCCTTTTCATCGCTATAGAAAGGCGTGCAGACAAACGATACATCACAGTGATGTACGAAGTTTTCATTACAGCGTTGACATTCCAACGATACCTGTACGTTAGCTTTACCAGAGATAACGTTAAGTCGTTGTTCATCAACCTTGAACGACAGTGTGACATCAGAGTCACTTTTTACACCTTCGGTCGCATCGGCTAAACGCTTGAAAAGACTGGCTTGGATGTAACCATCTAAATCATGTCTTTTTTGAGCAGTATGAGCAGGATCAACCGTTCGTGGTAATTTTACCTTTTGCATAGGGCGCGCATATTATCTTTGTATAGAGTTTTAGTCAAAGAAAAAGGAACAAAATCTTGTGCTTTTTCATCTTATTTTCATGTTATAAATAATATATTGTAATTAATCTATTTCTGGACCCCTTATGAAACCTAGGATTATTCTAGCTTCAACCTCTACATTTAGACAATCTATTTTAAAGAAGCTGCAACTGCCTTTTGAGTCCATTGCGCCAGAATGCAATGAAACACCTTATCTGGATGAATCGGCTACTGACCTAGTCAAACGACTTTCTGAAACCAAGGCACGCTCTTGTCAACAAAACAGTGAACACGCTCTTATCATCGGTTCCGATCAAGTTTGCGTTATACACAAAAACATTGTTGGAAAGCCGCATACTCAAGCTAACGCGATCAAACAACTGATGTCAGCCAGCGGGCAAGCAGTAACCTTTTATACCGGTCTTTCTCTATACAATACTCAAACGGAACATTGTCAAACCATTTGCGAAACATTCACTGTTCATTTTAGAACATTAACGGTAGAGCAAATTCGCTATTACATTGATAAAGAACAGCCCTTAAATTGCGCAGGCAGCTTTATGTGTGAAGGCCTAGGCATTGCACTGTTTGAACGTTTAGAAGGTAAGGACCCTAACTGCTTAATCGGTCTACCGCTTATTTCACTCATTGACCTTCTTGATAATGAAGGAGTAAAGACACTCAGTTAGTTTACCTCCGTTTCAACTCAGTAATCGTATCAATTATTGCGATAGGATTATACTGGTTCAGAACATCAGCACAATGAACCCCCCACGTAATGCCAATGACATCAATGTTGGCATTATTGGCCAACTTCATATCATGGCTGGTATCGCCGATCATTACCGCGTCATGTGGTTCCACATTAAGCTCAGCCAGAATTTCCTTCAACATCAAAGGATCAGGTTTTGATCGGGTTTCATCCGCACAACGAGAAGTGACAAAACAATGTGCCGTTCCGGACTCTTGCAATACGCGGTCCAAACCATGTCGACTCTTTCCTGTTGCTACCGCTATTAACTTATTTTGTTGTTGTAACCATGACAACATTGGCAGCACACCATTATACAGAGTGCTTGGGGTAGTATCGTGGGTCACAAATTGTTCTTTATAATGCTTAGCCCACGCAGGGAATAGTTCGTTTTCCTGTTCAGAATACAAATGCTCAAAACACTTCTCTAAACTCAAACCAATGACTTGTTTAAGCTCACCAAAACTGTGTTCAGGCAGCCCACACAATTCAGCGGAGGTAGAGAGGCACGATACAATCCTATCAACAGAATCCATCAACGTGCCATCCCAATCAAAAATAACTAACTTATATTTACTAAGCATTACTACCTCTACTACGCCATCTTTCTCAGCTTTTTCAATGCCAGTTCCAATTTTGTCTCCATCGGCGCATCGATACTCATCACTTCATCCGTTGTTGGGTGCGTGAATTTAATGTTGGCAGCATGCAAAAATAGCCTATCGAGTCCTACTTTTGCAGTATGCGCATCGAATCTACGGTCACCATAACGATCATCCCATGCAATCGGATGACCAGTATATTGAGCATGAACACGTATCTGATGAGTACGTCCAGTAATCGGGCTTGCTTGTACTAGCGTGGCGTGCTCAAAACGCTCAAGAACTTTAAAGCGAGTTTCTGACTCTTTCCCATTTGGATTAACACGAACAATACTGTTCACTTCATTTTTAAGAAGCGGTGCTTCCACTTTTTTGCAAGTAGACTTCCATGCACCCATCACTAAAGCAAAATAATATTTTTGCACCGTTTTATTTCTAAACTGCTCTTGTAAACGTCGAAGCGCCGAACGTTTTTTTGCAATCAATAAAATGCCAGAGGTGTCTCTATCAATTCGATGTACTAACTCTAAAAAACGAGCATCAGGTCGTAAAGCTCTTAACGCTTCTATGACACCAAATTTGAGTCCACTACCACCATGTACCGCGGTACCAGAGGGTTTATTAAGCACTAATAAGACAACATCTTCATAAATTATGCATTGTTCGAGCTCAGCCACTCGATTTAATTTAGTATTTGGTAACGCCCGCTCGTCAGGTTCAGGTACTTTAACTGGAGGTATGCGAACAGTGTCTCCATCCTGTAATTTATATTCTGGTTTGATTCGCCCTTTATTTACTCGAACTTCTCCTTTTCGAATAATTCGGTAAATCATACTTTTAGGAACATTCTTTAATCGAGCACGGAGAAAATTATCAATCCGCTGCCCTGCAAAATCATCGTCAATATCGACAAAATGCACTTTTGGTTTATCATCATTCATGCGGCATATTCTACCATGACTTTCCCATAATCGTCCTCAAATAGTCATTATTGGCATTTATTTCTCTTTTTCCGCTTAAGCAGGATTGCTGCTGTATGACCTCCCTGTTATAGTTGCTGCTGAAAATAAGCCGAGCGCTTGTTTTTTGTGCAAGATGCACAAGCAATCACCAAAACAAAGAATAAACACACAGCTCGTAGACTTCGATGCCGCATTAGGCGTAAGACATCAAAGGCCATGAGTATTTTTGCTTGTCAACCGCACGCTTTTTTTCGATGTATTTTAGACAACCGTAAAATGACGGTTCTACTGTGTCAAAATGGACACTGTTTATCTGTATGCGTCCTCGAGCATCCCTGATTTCCAGCCGTGAGGCTGCACTAGTATCAGCCTTGGGATCTGACGCCGTTGATTGAAGTTATGTTGGTTAGGCAAGTAACAACGCAATGTAAATGAGATTGAAAAATGAAAAGAATGTTGATCAACGCGACTCAAAAAGAAGAGTTGCGCGTCGCATTAGTTGATGGCCAGCGCTTATTCGACCTAGATATCGAAAGCCCTGGACACGAATCTAAGAAAGCAAATATTTATAAAGGCCGCATTACTCGTATCGAACCTAGTTTAGAAGCTGCGTTTGTCGATTATGGGGCTGACCGCCATGGTTTCCTTCCTCTAAAAGAGATCGCAAAAGAGTACTTTCCTTCTGGATACACTTACCAAGGCCGTCCGAATATACGTAATGTATTAAAGGAAGGGCAAGAAGTTATTATCCAAGTAGAAAAAGAAGAACGTGGAAATAAAGGTGCAGCCTTAACCACATTCATCTCTCTTGCAGGTAGCTATTTAGTTCTTATGCCAAATAACCCTCGCGCTGGCGGAATCTCTCGTCGCATTGAAGGTGATGAAAGAACTGAACTGAAAGCCGCATTAAGCACCCTAGACTTACCTCAGGGCATGGGCTTAATTGTTCGTACTGCTGGTGTTGGTAAATCAGCGGAAGAGCTAGAGTGGGACCTTAATGTTTTACTTAATCATTGGAAAGCAGTAAAAACCGCTTCTGAATCAAATGTTGCACCATTTTTGATTCACCAAGAAAGCAATGTGATCGTTCGTGCTATTCGCGACTATCTGCGCCGTGATATTGGTGAAATACTGATTGATAACCCAGTTATATTTGAACGAGCTAAACAGCATATTCAACTTATCCGTCCAGATTTCCTGTCACGTGTTAAGCAATATGAAGGTGATATCCCGCTATTTAGCCACTTCCAAATTGAGAGTCAAATCGAATCTGCATTCGATCGTGAAGTTCGACTCCCATCAGGTGGTTCAATTGTTATCGATCCAACAGAAGCTCTTACCTCTATTGATATCAACTCTGCTCGCGCAACCAAAGGCAGTGATATTGAAGAGACAGCTCTAAATACAAACTTAGAAGCTGCAGATGAAATTGCACGCCAACTTCGTCTTCGTGATTTGGGTGGATTGGTCGTTATTGATTTCATCGATATGACCCCGATCCGTAATCAACGCGAAGTTGAAAACCGTCTGCGTGATGCCGTTCGTGTTGATCGTGCTCGTGTTCAGATAGGTCGAATTTCTCGCTTTGGTTTACTTGAGATGTCTCGTCAACGTTTGAGCCCCTCTCTAGCAGAAGCTAGCCACCATATTTGTCCTCGTTGTACAGGCACTGGTGTGGTTCGTGATAATGAGTCTTTGGCTCTTTCTGTTTTACGCTTAATCGAAGATGAATCATTAAAAGATAACAGCTCGCAAGTCCTCGCTGTTGTTCCTGTTCCAATCGCTTCTTATCTATTAAATGAAAAACGTCGTTCTGTTCAGCATATTGAAAAATACCATAATGTTCGCGTTATCATTGTACCAAATTCAGAGATGGAAACGCCTCATTTTGAAGTGGTACGCCTACGTGACGGTGAAGAACACAATATTCTTTCGTATATGCTGCCTAAAAGAATTGAAGCAATAAAAGAAGCAGAAGCTAGAGAACCAACCTCCATTGAAACCGTAATGAAAAAGCGAGAAGAACCTGTTTTACAAGGTTTTACTGCACCTGCCCAATCGGCACCTATTGTTTCTGCGGTTAAAACAACAGAGCCTCAAAAGCCATCTCAACCTGGCCTTATGAGTCGTTTGTTTAAAGCTGTGACTAACTTCTTAGGTGATGATGCTCCTGAAAAAGAGATCATTGAAGAGAAAAAAGAGGAGAAACCTCAGCAAACACATTCACGCAACAATCGAAATAGCCGTGATCGTGACAACCGTAATAGCCGTGATCGTGACAATCGTAATAACCGTGATCGTGACACGACACAAAATAAACATCGTCACAATCAAATAGATGATAATGACGACACTATAAGCAGTAACCAAGAGCAATCTGAAAAACAAGATGAGAATCGCCGTCCTGAGCGTACTAGTCGTAATGACAAGAACAGAGCTCAACCTAAAGCGAGGCGTGAACTGGCTGAACAAGGCCAACAACTGGCAGCAGAAGCTCAACAAAACTCAGAAGCAACGACTGCTCAAAAAGAAAAAACGGTTCAACTTAAAGAGCGTCGTCAGCGTCGTAAACTGAATAAGAAAATACGCACTGGCGAAGAAAAATCGCTTGAACAAGTTGCCGCTCCTATCTCTGAGACTGAGACTCAAGAGCCTAAACAAGAGCGTAAAGAGGGTCGTCGTAATCGTCGTTCTCCACGTCACTTACGTTCTAGCGGACAACGTCGTCGTCATGAGAAACAACTTGTGAACCCAGCAAAACTGAGTTCTGGCGTTGCTTCACCTGAAATGGCAATGGGTAAGGTCTGGCCTAACTTTGTTCCACCTCAGGTTAAAAAACCTTATGTTGAGAATGAAGAGAGCACCACGGTTGTTGATACTGTTGATGTTGAAATTAACATCGAACAACCTGTTCAACTTAGTGGTGTGACTGCTCCAGAGATTTCGATGGGTAAAATTATTGTTCTTCCAACTGAAACAGTAATCGAAACACCTATCGTCGCTGAAGAAACACTTATCACCTCTGTTGTTGAAGCTGTTGAAGCTGTTGAAGAAATAGTCGCAGTAACAGACGTTGAGACTCCAACTGTAATTGTTGAAACTGCTGATGTGATTTCTGAAACTCCCGCTACATTAGTTGAAGAAACTCCTGCTGCCGAAGTCGAAGCTGTTGAAGTAACACCTGAGATTGAAACCAAATCTCATGTCACTTCACCTATGACGAAAGCACCTGGTCCGCAAGAGACTTTAACGATTAATATTGTTGCTGCAAGTTTCCGTGAAGAGCATTTAGACGCTCGTCAAGCCGGAAGTCAAACTGCGACTAATCAAGCTTCAACAGGAATGGCTAAGCCAAAAGCCTACTAGTTTGATTATGTTAAAATTGTGACAGTAACGTAAGACATAAAAGCCATGCATTGCATGGCTTTTTTATTAATCATTATCAATATTATAGTCACTCTGAATATATGGTTGAAGTTGACGGCAGTTTTCTGTAGGATCCTGCGCCTTATAACGACTATACTTACTCCAATTTCCCTTTTGGGATCACTTAGAAGATATTAATTTCATGTTTGAATTCCCGAAGTTTTCACATCACTCAGTTAAGAATGATGTGCTCTCTGGTTTAACCGTAGCTCTTGCTCTGGTTCCAGAAGCTGTTGCATTTGCTTTTGTAGCTGGCGTTGATCCTATGGTTGGATTATACGCAGCATTCATTGTCGGTTTAATTACCTCACTATTTGGCGGCCGTCCTGGAATGATCTCCGGAGCGACAGGCGCAATGGCCGTGGTAATGGTAAGCTTAGTGGCAGTCCACGGCGTTCAATACCTTTTTGCCGCAGTTTTACTGGCCGGTATTTTCCAAGTCTGTGCAGGCCTGTTTAAACTGGGTAAATTCATTCGAATGGTACCTCATCCGGTAATGATCGGATTTGTAAATGGCCTAGCGATTGTTATTTTCCTTGCTCAACTAGGTCAATTTAAAGCACCTAACGCCGCTGGCGAGCTTACGTGGTTAAGCAGTCAACCTATGATGCTGATGCTAGGTTTAGTTGCTCTCACTATGATCGTTATCCACTTCTTACCTAAATTAACCACAGCAGTGCCCTCTTCATTGGTTGCCATTGTTGGTGTCACCCTAATTGTTCACTTTATGGGCTTAGATACTCGTACTGTGGTCGATTTTCTAAGAACGATGAGTGGTAATGAAGCTGCAACACTTGCAGGTAGCTTACCTACCTTTGCAATGCCAGCAGTTCCTTTTACCCTTGAAACTCTGCATATCATTTTGCCATATGCACTTATTTTAGCTGCCATTGGTTTAATCGAGTCACTATTAACATTGACTGTTATTGATGAAATGACGAACACACGTGGGCAGAGTAATCGCGAATGCGTGGGTCAAGGCGCAGCAAATATTACCTGTTCTATGTTTGGAGCGATGGGTGGTTGTGCCATGATTGGTCAGTCAATGATCAATGTTAAGTCTGGCGGGCGCACGAGACTATCAGGCATATCGGCGGCCATATTTCTACTGATATTTATTATGTTTGCCTCCGGGCTGATCGAACAAATACCGTTGGC
>JAESQY010000028.1 GCA_016764915.1 Aliivibrio sp.
ATAATCACGTAATACATTACCCGTTACCGATATTGTATCTTCACCTTTAATAATACGATCTAATGAGAAACTTGTTGCTTGTACAGGTGATAGAATTTGAATATCTAAACCCGTAGTATCGTGATTAGGCAGATAAGCATTCACTTTCTTAACCAACTCATTATCATGACTGCGGTTCGTGTCTAACCAGAAGATGGCAGGAACTAGAGTCGCACGAGCACGATTTACTGCAAGTTTCACCCAATCTTGAATCGGTGCATCTTTAACCTGACACATGCGCCAGATATCACCGCTTTCAACGCTATGCTCAATGAGTACATCACCAGATGTACTGACAATACGAACTGAACCGTTTGCTTCAATTTCAAACGTCTTATCGTGTGAGCCGTACTCTTCAGCCTTTTGAGCCATTAAACCGACGTTTGGTACACTGCCCATTGTGGTTGGATCAAAAGCACCATTTACTTTACAGAAATCGATAACGGTTTGGTAGACACCTGCGTAGCTACGATCAGGGATCATGGCTTTAGTATCTTTCAATTTCCCATCAGGGCCCCACATTTTCCCAGATGAACGCAGCGCCGCTGGCATTGATGCATCCACAATAATGTCACTTGGTACGTGAAGATTAGTAATGCCTTTATCAGAGTCAACCATCGCTAATTCAGGTTGTGTCAGATAAACCGCCGCAAGATCAGCTTCAATTTCTGATTTTTTGTCAGCTGGCAAGTTCTGAATTTTCGCATAAACATCACCAATACCATTATTGGCATCAACACCTAGTTCAGCAAATGTAGCTGCGTGTTTTGTAAAAACATCTTTGTAAAAGACTTTTACTGCGTGACCGAAGATAATTGGATCAGAAACCTTCATCATCGTCGCTTTTAAATGAAGGGATAACAGCACATCCTCAGATTTTGCTTTTACCGTTTCTTTGGCAAAAAAATCAACTAAAGCTGATTTGCTCAATACTGAAGCATCAATAATTTCTTTATCTAAAAGAGCAAGCTTCTCTTTAAGGATTTTTACAGAGCCATCAGCGGCAACAAACTCGATATTGACATCGGTTGCTTTATTAATGGTTACTGATTTTTCACTTTCATAAAAATCGCCACCTTCCATACTTGCAACGTGCGATTTTGAATCTGCAGACCAAACACCCATAGAGTGAGGGCTACTGCGTACATATTGTTTTACTGCCGCTGGTGCACGACGGTCTGAATTACCCTCACGCAACACTGGATTTACCGCGCTACCTTTGATCTTATCGTAAGTCGCTTTTACCGCTTTTTCTTCATCTGTTTTAGCATTCGCAGGGTAACTTGGTAAGTTGTACCCTTTTGACTGTAGCTCTTTAATTACCGCTTCCATTTGAGGCAAAGATGCACTCACGTTTGGCAATTTAATAATGTTTGCTTCAGGTTGAATTGCGAGTTTACCGAGTTCAGCTAGAGCATCACTAATACGCTGATCTTCTGATAAATAGCTTGGGAAATTAGCAATGATTCGACCCGCAAGTGAGATATCTCGAGTTTCAACATTGATAGCAGAAGAGGCAGTATACGCTTGGATAATTGGAAGCAATGAGTGAGTTGCTAAAGCAGGTGCTTCATCCGTAATCGTATAAATAATTTTTGATGGTTCAGTCGACATGAAATTTCCCTATTTAAAATAAACAATATCTACAACAAAAACGTATAATATATTCAAAACATTTCGATTTACTTAAATTTTATCTACGAAACATTTGAGTATAACCATTTGATACAATGTTTCTGTTTAAGTGACTACAATACCTAATTTTGCCACCATTTTAAACAGCGACCCTCAAACAGTTCCCATTTTTGCAAGGCAGTTAACATGACATTCAAGCGCACTTCTAACTGGAAAAATAGAAAAGTTCAAAAAGAGCAAAAAAGCCAAAAAGTTCGCCCTGCGCCTAAAGATCGCAAAGTGATTATTTTTAATAAACCTTTTGATACTCTTAGCCAGTTTACCGACGACCAACATCGTCAAACTCTTGCCGATTTTATTGATATCAACGACGTTTATCCTGCAGGGCGATTAGATCGAGATAGTGAAGGCCTCTTAATCCTCACTAATGATGGTGTTCTGCAAGCTAGGCTCACGCAACCATCCTCAAAATCGCCTAAAACATATTGGGTGCAGGTTGAAGGAGTCCCTTCTGAGGAAGACCTCAACAAATTGTGTGTCGGCGTTGAGCTAAAAGATGGGATGACTCTGCCTGCTGATGTGAACATAATTGAGCAGCCCGATGTCTGGGATCGGGTTCCTCCGGTACGTTTTAGAGCAGCCATTCCCACAACTTGGTTATCAATCACGATTATTGAGGGACGAAATCGCCAAGTTCGTCGAATGACAGCCCATATCGGTTTTCCGACTTTACGACTCATACGCTATAAAATGGGGGATTGGAGTATCGAGGATGTGGAACATGGCAAATGGAAGTTGGTAACGGTGTGATTTTAATCTCGGATCTGTCCCCTGCAAATGGTTTCTGATAGAATCAGCGCCCAGAACTCGTGTAGAGATTAAAGTGGTGCATTTATAATGTCAGACAACAGCCAGAAAAAAGTGATCGTCGGAATGTCCGGTGGGGTCGATTCTTCAGTATCCGCTTACCTTCTTCAACAGCAGGGCTACCAAGTGGAAGGCCTGTTTATGAAGAATTGGGAAGAAGACGATAATGAAGAGTACTGCACTGCCGCCGAAGATCTTGCAGATGCGCAAGCTGTGTGTGACAAATTAGGTATCACTTTGCATACCATCAATTTTGCTTCAGAATATTGGGATAATGTTTTTGAGTATTTTCTTGCTGAATATAAAGCTGGGCGTACACCAAACCCTGATATCCTTTGTAACAAAGAGATAAAATTCAAAGCCTTTCTTGAATTTGCAGACGAAGTTTTAGACGCAGATTATATTGCTATGGGTCACTATGTTGATCGCACTTTCCCTAGCTCTGAAAACGAGTTGCCACAAATGTTACGTGGTAAAGACAGCAATAAAGATCAAAGTTACTTTCTCTATACATTAAGCCATGAGCAAATTGCTCGCAGCCTATTCCCTGTAGGTAAAATCGAAAAGCCTGAAGTTAGACGTATTGCTGAAGAGCTAGGTCTGATAACAGCGAAGAAAAAAGACTCTACTGGTATTTGTTTTATCGGTGAGCGTAAATTCACAGAGTTTCTATCTAAATACCTCCCCGCTCAGCCAGGCGATATTGAAACGCCTGAAGGACAAGTTATCGGTCAACATCAAGGTTTGATGTACCATACCTTAGGACAGCGTAAAGGATTACATATCGGCGGCCAAAAAGGTGGCGGTGGTAACGAAGACCCATGGTTTGTTGCAGAAAAAGATTTGCAACGAAATGTGTTAATTGCCGTCCAGGGTAAAGACCACCCATTACTAAAATCAAACGGATTGCTTGCCTCTCAACTGCATTGGGTCGATAGAAAAGCGGTAACAGAACCACTGACCTGTACAGTGAAAACTCGCTATCGTCAGGACGATCTTCCGTGTACCATTATCCCAATCGATGATGATAATATTAAAGTTATTTTTGATGAGCCTCAAATTGCCGTAACCCCAGGGCAATCAGCGGTTTTCTATAAAGAGAATATCTGCCTTGGTGGCGGTATTATTGAAGAACGAATTTAAGGAGTATTGTTTTGGCCAATAGCATTTATGACCGCACATTAGCTTTTGCTGGATTATGTCAAGCAGTCACTTTGGTTCAGAAGATCGCGACGGAAGGCAGCTGTGATCAACAAGCTTTTGACACCTCAATTAATGCCATTATTGAAACTAATCCAAGCAATACGTTAGGTGTATTCGGCTCTGAAGAGCAGTTACAAATTGGACTAGAGTGTCTAGTTCGTGATTTTGAAAACACCCCTTCTGGAAGTGAGCTGACTCGTTATTTGATCAGCATTATGTCACTTGAGTATAAACTCTCTGCTAAAAACGAGAATTTATCCACTTTGGGTCAACGCATCGAAACCATTCAACGTCAACTCGACCATTTTGATATCAATGATGAGCAGATGCTCAGTAACATCGCCAGTATCTACCTTGAAGTTGTCAGTCCAATGGGGCCGAGAATTCAGGTCACAGGCACCCCTTCAATTTTACAACAAACCTTATGCCAACATAAAGTACGAGCGCTACTGCTTTCAGGCATTCGCTGCTCGGTTCTATGGCGTCAGGTTGGTGGTAAAAAACGACACTTGATTTTCGGCCGCAAGAAAATGGTCGAACAAGCAAAAATCATTCTAGCTCGAAACTAAAACTCAAATCAGGAGAGACATAATGGAACTGTCAGCATTGACTGCTGTTTCGCCGATAGACGGCCGCTACGGAAGTAAAACGATTGCGTTACGCAGCATTTTCAGTGAGTACGGTCTCCTTAAGTACCGTACCATTGTTGAGGTGCGTTGGTTACAGAAGCTTGCAGCGACGTCATCTATTGCAGAAGTACCTGCATTTAGTGTTGAAGCTAATCAATTCCTTGATAAGATTGCGTCTGAGTTCAGTGAAGACGATGCCCTGCGTATCAAAGAGATTGAGCGAACGACTAATCATGATGTAAAAGCGGTTGAGTACTTCCTGAAAGAAAAAGTGGCAGATGTCAAAGAGCTGCATGCAGTTAATGAATTTATTCATTTCGCTTGTACTTCAGAAGATATCAATAACCTATCTCATGCGCTGATGCTTAAAGAAGCTCGTGCAACCGTTATGCTGCCAGAGATTCGCAATGTTATTGATGCTATCAAGAATCTTGCTCAAGAGTATCGTACCATTCCATTATTATCACGTACTCATGGCCAGCCAGCTTCCCCATCTACATTGGGTAAAGAGATGGCTAATGTTGCGTATCGTATGGAACGTCAATACAAGCAGATCGAAAATGTTGAAATTTTAGGCAAAATCAACGGTGCAGTTGGTAACTATAATGCACACCTTTCTGCTTATCCTGAGATTGATTGGCATCAGTACAGTGAAGAGTTTGTTACCTCTTTAGGTATTGACTGGAACCCATACACGACTCAAATTGAACCACACGATTACATTGCAGAGATGTTTGATGCACTTGCCCGTTTCAACACTATTCTGATTGATTTTGATCGTGATGTTTGGGGCTACATTGCTCTAGGTCACTTCAAACAAAGAACCATTGCGGGCGAAATTGGTTCTTCAACCATGCCGCATAAAGTTAACCCTATCGATTTTGAAAACTCTGAAGGTAACCTAGGTCTTGCAAATGCGATGTTTGGGCATTTAGCGACTAAATTGCCTATCTCTCGCTGGCAGCGTGACCTTACTGATTCAACGGTCCTTCGTAACCTTGGTGTGGGTTGTGGTTATGCCATTATTGCCTACACATCGACGCTGAAAGGTATCAGTAAACTTCAAGTTAATCAGGCAGCATTAGAAGCTGAGCTCGATAAAAACTGGGAAGTCCTTGCAGAGCCAGTTCAAACTATTATGCGTCGTTACGGTATTGAAAAGCCTTACGAAAAGCTGAAAGAGCTTACTCGTGGTAAGCGTATTGATGGCGAAGGCATGCGTCTGTTTATTGATAGTTTAGAAGTGCCTGAGCATGAAAAAGAGCGCATGAAGCAGATGACACCTGCAAATTACATTGGTGAAGCGGTTAAATTGACGGATGAACTTTAATCTTGTTGTAACTAAGATCTAGTCAAACCGAAACATATCGCAGGCGTTTACTTAGTAGGCGCCTGCTTTTTATTACTCTTTCATCACCATTTCCACATGGATATTTCGGCAAATTGATATTAGTATAGCGCCGTCCTAATCCCTGTTTACCTTTCGACTAACGAGAAACCTCATGTATCAATTATCCTTTTCACTTGAAGAGTTCCTAGCTGAGTTTTGGCAAAAAAAACCTACCATCATCAAAGGTGGATTCAAAAATTTCCAAGATCCTATCAGCGCCGATGAGCTAGCGGGTTTATCAATGGAAGAGGAGATAGATTCACGTTTTGTCTCAAATGCAAACGACCAATGGGACGCAAAACACGGTCCTTTTGATGAAACACTGTTTAATTCATTAACAGAGAAAAATTGGACATTGATTGTTCAAGCAGCCAACCATTGGCATCCAGCCTCAGCACAACTGGTTACGCCATTTCGACAACTTTCAAACTGGTTGTTGGATGATTTGATGATCAGCTACGCGGTCGAAGGTGGTGGCGTTGGCCCACATATCGATCAGTACGATGTATTCATCACACAAGGTGAGGGTAGCCGCCGTTGGCGCGTAGGAGCTAAAGATGAAGGGCAATATGTTGAAACTTCCCGCCACTCTGCCCTACGTCAAATTGAAGGCTTCGATCCTATCATCGATCAGACCTTAGAAACGGGTGATATCTTATATATCCCGCCAGGCTTTCCTCATGATGGTTATGCATTAGAACCATCAATCAGTTATTCAGTAGGATTTCGATCTCCCACTGAGCAAGAGCTGCTCAGTAACTTTGCCGATTATGTCATTTCTAATGATATTGGTGAGAACCACATGCACCAGCCTAGCCGACAGATACAGGCAGAGAGTGGAACCATCTTAACCAATGACCTACAACAACTGACTGAGATGTTAACCAGTTCATTGCAGAATCCAACCGTAATTAAAGATTATATGGGCTGCTTATTAAGTCAATCAAGACACATCATGGACATTGCACTGCCTGAAGAGGATTGGGAAGCCAGTGAAGTGCACAACCTGCTTATGTCTGGTGATAGACTGGTTAGAATTGCCGGTTTAAGAGCACTTTATAATCAAGGTGAAGAGAGTACCGTTTACATCAATGGCGAAGTATTTACCGTCGCGGAAGACGAAACCGACGTAGTGCTTGCTTTGTGTAATGACGAGATTCTCTCCAAAGAAAATTTAGGCGAGCAAGTCAAGAATCCAGCCGCTATTGCCTTGATTACTCAGCTCGTTAACAAAGGTTACTGGTACAGCGCAGAATAATAAAAAACGGCGAGTATAACACTCGCCGCTTTAATATGGTTTGCATCTAACTCTTACTCAACTTTGAACTGACCGACTAACTGCTGCTGTCTCGTTGATAAATCTGCAATATTTTGACCAATTTTCTCTGAAGCAGTTGATTGTTCAAGTAACTTTTCACTCAAACTGCGGATGTTTGACACATTGCCGTTCACTTCAGTCGATACTGACTGCTGCTCTTCTGCTGCTCTAACGATCTCACTGTTCATGTTCTGAATTTCAGTAACCAGCTCTGATATTTCATTCAAACTGTCTACCGCTAAAGTTACTTGTTGGGCCGTTTCGACTGCTAAGTTATTACCCTCTGAAATGGCATGAACCACACTGCGAGTGCCACTTTGCAAATTGTCTATAACACCTCGAATCTCCCCAACAGAATCATGAGTACGGCTAGCTAACTGCCTTACCTCATCAGCAACCACAGCAAACCCTCTGCCTTGTTCACCCGCTCTTGCGGCTTCAATTGCGGCATTAAGGGCCAGTAAGTTAGTCTGCTCTGAAACCCCCTCGATCACTGAGAGAATAGTGGTAATATTGACACTGTTGCTTTCTAGCTCTGCAGCAATCGGTACCGCACTGGCCATACGTTCCACCAACTCCTGCATAGAGATTGCTGAGTTTTCAATAATAGCTTGACCCGCACGAGAAGACTGCTCAGCTTGTTTGGCAGCGGTTACTGCAGAATCTGCATTTTGAACCACTAATCCGGCCGTTTGAGTCATCTCTTCTGAGGCGGTAGCAACCATATCCACTTCACGAAATTGTGCCTCAGTTCCCTGCCTGGATTCAGCTGCAATTTTAATTGACTGTACCGAAGTCTGGCTCATCTCATTCGTTGCTTCTATTACCTGTTTAATCGTTTGTTGAATCTTATCTAAGAAACGATTAAACCACATGGCTAACTCGCCAATTTCATCGCCAGATCTAACTTCCAATCGTTGAGTTAGATCCCCTTCACCTGTCGCGATATCTTTTAAACGACTAACAACGTCTTTAATTGGAGCGACTAACTTAACAGCCATAAACCACATAATCAGTAGACCACATAAAGTCACTAATACACCAATCATTATTTGACTTTGGATCGCTGACGCGTACTGCTCTTCGATAATATGATTAAGAGAGATTGCATCTGCCATGACCGCTTCTCTTGGCATGGTTATAACAACACCCCAACTAATATTACCCAGAATCACCGGCATAAATACGGATAAACTCTGCTCATCATCACTCCATTTAGAGAGCTTTTCCCCATCACGCATCCACTGAGACAACTCAGTTGGCAAACCAAACTCGGAAGTGATTTTTTTGGCAATTTTAGATTTATCGCCATCCCAAGCAACGAGGTAACCACTCTCCGAGATGATACTAATCCGTCCTATACCATTGAAAAGATCACTATCAGCTTGTTCAACATATGTTTGGAGTTTATCGATTTTCAAATCTAAGCCAACGCTACCAATTACTTTATTATCATCTAAGAGTGGCAGTGTTAATGATGTCAGCAGGCTTTGAGTTTCCTTATGGATATAAGGCGTCATAATACACATATCGTTTTTAATCACGCTACATGTGTACCAATAGTTTCTTTCATCACCGTTTTCCACTATCGAAGTATCATTTATTTCATTATCAGGAACTATGTATACTTCCGCATTATTTTCTGCATTACGATACCAATATGGCGTAAAACGACCGGTATCATTCGAGCTTAGCCCTTCGTCATCTACAAATAACGCATCCACACCATCTAGTTGATTTTCTTCATAAATAGCAAAAGAACCATAAACAATATCGAATTGTTGAACGGCATTTTCTAACAACCCTGTAATCGAACTTCTCAAAATTGCAGAATCTGCTTGTTGGCTTTTTGAATGAACCCGAAGATATGAGATATTCGCTCTCAGCATTGTTGTTAAACTTGCTGCTTCATCAAGGAACTTCTGAACCAATGAGGCTTGATTACTCGCTTCACTCACCAGCAACTGCAATGATTTTTTTCCAACTGATTCCGAACTTTGCAGTTGAATTTCACGCTGACTGTTAATTGAAGAGTAGATAGATTGTCCAATAAGTGACACTACCACCAACAATAAACAACAACCTGATAATAAAGTCACCTTCCATTGTACCGATATTTTTTTCACGCTATTCACCTGCTAATCATTAATAACATGCGCGGTATAATGAATTAAAATTGTGACCAAATTAAGACGTATGTTTCAGATATGTGATATCTAGCTAGCTAATACCACCAATCTTGACCTAAAACAAAGTTCAATTGACCATTATTTATAAAATTAATACGGGATGATTTTAAAAAACACTTAAGCTGTAAATATATTTAATGGAAATCAGGAAACCAAGCATTAGATTACTTGGTTTCCGGGAGGTTACTGAACTTTAAATTGTCCTACCAATTGTTGTTGTTTCGATGACAGTTGCGCAATATTATGGCCTATTCTTTCAGAGGCAGCGGACTGCTCAAGAATATTTTGGCTTAAATCTCTAATATTTGAAACATTTCCATTAACTTCTGTTGAGACTGATTGCTGCTCTTCAGCCGCTCTCACTATTTCACTGTTCATTGATTGAATAGTACTCACCAGATCTGAAATTTGACTTAAGCTTTGTACCACCTCTTGAACTTGTTCTGCGGTGGTCACAGCAAGATGATTACCTTCAGAAATGGCATTCACAACACTGCGTGTTCCAGATTGCAGCTGCTCAATCACCTCTCTAACTTCCCCTACAGAGTCATTAGTTCGTCTTGCTAATTGCCTAACTTCATCAGCAACAACAGCGAAACCTCGCCCTTGCTCTCCCGCTCGAGCTGCTTCAATAGCCGCATTCAAAGCCAACAAGTTAGTTTGCGCTGAGATACCTTCAATAACAGACAATATTTCAGTGATATCTTTACTGTTTTTTTCCAGTTTCGTCGCAACAGGAACTGCCATCGCCATTCGGTCCACCAGCTCTTGCATTGAGAGTGCCGACGCGGCAACGACTTGTTGCCCCAACTGAGCAGATTGATCCGCTTGAGTTGCTGCTTGAACTGCCGAATCAGCATTGGTAACAACCAAGCTCGCTGTTTGTGTCATCTCTTCAGAGGCAGTCGCCACCATATCAACCTCTTTGAACTGCGATTCACACCCCTCTTTTGAGTTAGCGGCAATTCGACTCGCTTCAATAGAGGTCTGATTCATCTCATTGGTTACATCGACAACTTCTTTAAACGTTTCCTGCAATCGTTCTAAAAATCGATTAAACCATGTAGCCAGCTCACCCATTTCATCTTTTGATTTAACATTAAGACGCTGTGTTAAATCACCTTCTCCAGTAGCAATACCTTGTAATCGACTGACCATCTCTTTAATGGGTGCCACCAACTTAAATGAGGCAGCCCAAATAACAACCAATCCAATCAAAGTCACTATAGTGCCGGTAAGCAGCTGAATACGGATAGACTCTGAAGACTGCTCTTTAATCAGTTGAGTGAGTACTATCGCATCCTGTACTACGTTCTCTTTTGGCATAGTGATAACCACACCCCAGGTTGATTGATTCATTGTTATTGGCATGAATACCGTCAATGACTCTCCATCACTGCTCCATTGTGATTGAATTTCGCTTTGTAAGAGCCATTCATTAAGATCCGAAGGTAGACCAAAAGCGGCTGAAACGGGTTTGCCTACGAAGCTGCCATCTCGATCCCAACCGACGAGAACACCATTGTTGCTTATGATGCTAACACTACCCGCACCTCCGAATAACGCTTGGTCAGCGGCCAGTGCATACTGCTGTAGAGTTGCCACTTTTAAATCGATACCCATAACGCCGATCACTTTGCTCTCTTTGACTAACGGTACAGTAATAGTACTAATTAAACTTTGCTGCCCATTTTGCTCAATAAGATACGGGTCCATTACACACATTCGATTATTGTTAATCGTGCAGTTATACCAGTAGTTACTCGGTTGCCCGCTGCTTGCTGGAGAAGTGTCTTTGATTGACTGTTCGTTTACGATGATAATATTGGCTTCACCACTCTCTTGAGCTTTGTACCAATGGGGAGCAAATCTACCTATTTCATTTGCACTCACATATTCAGCGTCAATATAATTCCCATCTTCACCGTCTAACATATTGGGTTCAAAGACAGCAAAGGCGCCATGCATATTGTCAAAATTAATCACTGATCGTTTGAGTAATTCAGAAACAGTGGTTCTTAATTCCGAGCTATTGGTGTAGTTCTCTTCTGCATTGAACTGCAAAAAAGAGATGCTCTCAGCAAGCATCTCAGCACGATACATCGCTTCATCTAAATATTGTTGTACTTGAGAGGCTTGAACACTGGCTTCACTTAGCAGTAATTGCTCTGATTTTTTAACCACGGATTCTGTACTTTGCAGCTGAATAGCCGCTTGATTGGATGACGCTGAAACGATTGAGAAACTGATCAATGAAATGGCTACTAGAAGCAAACAGCAACCGGATAGTAGCGTTATCTTCCATTGGACTGATAGTGTGGGCATTGTGCACTCCTTGTCATAATACTTAATAGATTCCGACTTATTTACATCTCGGTTATAACATTCATTTCTTCAGTAGTGTTCATTAAAAAAGGTTAAAGTAAAAAAAAAGCGCGGCATGAAATTCACTGCCGCGCATAAGCCTGTCACAGGCCGAACCTTTAACGATTAAGGAACCAACAAGCAAGAGACTGAGTGGACCTCATCACCTTTTAATTGTGGTTTAGTTTGACTACAAGCTTCAGTGGCTACAGGGCAACGTGTTCTAAACACGCACCCTGATGGCGGATTAATGGGTGATGGTAGATCGCCTTCAAGCATCTGAATCTTTTTAGCACGCTCGAGTTTAGGATCAGGAATAGGTACTGCTGACATTAACGCTTTGGTGTAAGGGTGCTGAGGTTCAGAAAACAATGGAGCACACTCACCAAATTCAACGGCAGTACCTAAATACATCACCAATACGCGATCTGAAATATGCTTTACTACAGACAGATCATGCGCAATGAATATCAAACTTAACCCAAGATCTTTTTGCAATTCTTTCAACAGGTTAACAACTTGAGCCTGAATGGACACATCTAAAGCCGAAACAGGTTCATCACAAATAATCATTTTAGGTTTAAGAATTAACGCACGGGCAATACCAATACGCTGACACTGACCGCCTGAAAATTCATGTGGGTAACGGTTAATCACGTTAGGCAATAACCCAACCTTATCCATCATCTCTTTAACTTGTTCTTTAATCTCATCCTTTGACAAGTTTGGATAAAAAGTACGCAACGGTTCGGAAATAATGTCGCCAACACTCATGCGAGGATTTAATGAAGCGAGTGGATCCTGAAATATCATCTGGATCTCTTTACGCTTCAAGCGCATCGCTTCATCTTCAAGTTTGGTCAGATCTTGGCCCATCCAAACAACATTGCCTTCTGTTGCTTGAACCAAACCAATAATCGCGCGAGCCAGTGTGGATTTTCCACAACCAGACTCTCCCACAACACCTAATGTTTCACCTTCATAAAGTTTGATGTCAATGCCATCAACTGCTTTTAGGGTGGCAGGCTTAGACCAAGGCCATGCAGACTTAGAGGCTATACTGAAATGCACCTTTAAATCTTTAATATCTAAAATTAGTTTCTTTTCAGCTTCCATTACCAAGACTCCCATTCAGAAAAACAAGCACGAGCACGACCTTCACCAAATGGCGTTAGTATCGGAGACTCTTTACTGCAACGCTCCGTTACACGGTGACAGCGGTCTTGATAAGGACAACCTGTTGGCAAATTAAGAAGATTAGGTGGATTACCTGGAATAGTCGGTAATACTTCATTTTCGGTATCCATGCGAGGAATGGCTTTAAGCAAACCTTCCGCATAGGGATGGCTTGGTTTATAGAAGATATCATTGACTGTGCCATACTCCATAGTACGACCCGCATACATAACAAGCACTTTGTCACAACTGCCTGCCACAACACCCAAATCATGGGTGATCATGATGATAGCGGTATTAAAGTCATCTTTTAACTCATTCAGCAGATCCATGATCTGGGCTTGAATTGTTACATCTAATGCCGTTGTAGGTTCATCAGCAATCAATAGCTTTGGACGACATAACAGTGCCATGGCTATCATTACGCGCTGACGCATGCCGCCCGAAAACTCATGCGGATACATCGTAATACGCGCACGTGCTTCTGGAATTTTCACTGCATCAAGCATGCGAACAGACTCTTCGAAAGCCTCCGCTTTGCCCATACCTTTATGTAACATCAAGACTTCCATCAACTGATCACATACCTTCATATAAGGGTTAAGCGATGTCATAGGATCTTGAAATATCATTGCAATCTGTTCAGCTCGAACTTTGTTCAATGCTTTTTCAGGCAAGTTTAGGATCTCTTTGCCTTCAAATTTAGCACTGCCAGTGATAATACCGTTTTTTGCTAATAGGCCCATCAAAGCAAATACGGTCTGTGATTTACCAGAACCAGATTCTCCTACAATTCCGAGGGTTTCGCCCTGCTGTAGTGAGAAGTTTAAATCATTTACTGCTGTCACGTTACCATCTTGTGTGGTGAATTCTACGCGCAGATCTTTAACATCTAATAAGCTCATATTGCTTCCTGCTTAATATATTTAATCGCAGACAGTTCTATCTGTCTTTAGGGTCAAGCGCATCACGCAGACCGTCACCGATGTAGTTAAAACAGAACAGTGTGACAACCATAAAGATTGCAGGGAATGTTAACTGCCAAATTGCCACTTCCATCGTTTGAGAACCTTCTTGTAATAGTGCACCCCAACTTGTCATTGGTTCCTGTACACCTAAGCCCAAGAAGCTAAGGAACGACTCTGTTAAAATCATGCTTGGCACTAATAGAGTGGAGTATACCGCTACAATACCGAGTACATTAGGGATAATATGACGCTTAATGATGTTCCACTTACTGACACCAGATACATGTGCTGCTTCTATAAACTCTTTATTACGTAAACTTAACGTTTGACCACGAACAATTCGAGCCATATCAAGCCAAGCAATGGCACCTATAGCTACAAATATTAGAAAAATATTACGACCAAAGAAAGTCACTAATACAATAACCAAGAACATGAAGGGTATTGAGTAGAGTATTTCAAGTACACGCATCATTGCACGGTCAGTTTTACCACCCATGAAACCCGAAGTTGCGCCATACACAGTGCCAATAATGACTGCCACTAAGGCCCCCATTACTCCCACCATCAGTGAAATACGTCCACCGATCAAGGTTCTTACAAAGAGGTCGCGTCCAAGACTATCTGTACCAAACAGGTGCGTTGCATTTGGTGCTTCATGCATTGCATACCAATCCGTATCATCATAGGAAAATTCAGCCAACATTGGCACAAAAATTACCGCTAAAATAATCAAAACCAAAATAAACAAACTGATCATTGCCGCTTTATTACGCTTAAAACGTATAGCAGCATCTTGCCAAAGGCTACGACCTTCTATCTCTAAATTTTCTGAAAACGATTCAATAGCTTCCAAGTTTTCTTTTTTAGTTAACATAAGATCCGTCCTTTAATAGCGAATTTTTGGATCGACATAAGCGAGTAAAATATCAACGATTGCATTGAAGATAATAAATAGGAAGCCAATTAGAATGGTTATTCCCATTACTAGCGAATAGTCACGGTTAAAGGCGGCGTTTACAAACAACTTACCAATGCCAGGAAGACCAAAAATGGTTTCGATTACGACGGAACCTGTGATAATACCGACAAATGCAGGCCCCATGTAGGATACAACAGGTAGCATTGCTGGTTTTAGTGCATGTCTAATGACGATGTATGAATAACTCAACCCTTTAGCACGAGCGGTACGAATAAAGTTACTGTTTAATGTTTCAATCATGCTACCACGAGTAATACGAGCAAAAGTGGCTACATACAGCATCGACATGCCGAGAACCGGCAGCATCATATATTTCCAGCCACCATCATGCCAACCGCCTGCAGGGAACCATCCAAGCTTTATAGAGAATATATAGATAAGAACAGGTGCTAACACAAAGGAGGGCATCACTATCCCTAACATCGCGGTGGACATCACACTATAATCTATCCATGTATTTTGCCGCAATGCCGCTATGGTTCCGACACTGACACCAAAGATAACCGCAAAAATAAATGCGAAAGCCCCCACTTTTGCAGACACAGGAAGTGCCGCGATAACCAATTCGTTAACGGTGAAATCTTTATATTTAAATGATGGACCCAAATCGCCTTGGATTACATTCGTAAGATAGGTGGTGTATTGCTGTAATACAGGTTTATCTAGTCCATATTTTGCATTGATGTTCGCCATTACCTGTGGTGGTAGTGTACGTTCACTGGAAAATGGGCTACCTGGAGCAAAGCGCATTAAGAAGAAAGAGACCGTGATCAATACCAACATGGTTGGGATTGCTTCTAAGATCCTTTTTAATATGAATTTAAGCATAAACTCACTCAGTCTGTGACAATTTAAATGAAATAGACACTACATGCAGTTTCCTGCATGCAGTCTCTTAAAGTATTATTTTATTATTATGAGATGGTGTACTTATTCAGCAATGATGTACATATCTTTAGAATAGAGCTTATCTTCAGCATTGTTTACCGCGTAGCCACCAACATGTGGGTTAACTAAACGCGTGGTCACATACTGATAGATTGGAGCTAGAGGCATGTCTTTAGCTAGTAGTGCTTCTTGAGCGTAGTAGTACTTCTGACGCTCAGCTTCAGATGTCGCTTGAACCGCTTTCGCCGTTAGCTCATCGTATTCAGCACTTTTATAGTGAATACCACCAGTGGTGTTTTTACCTTCCATTAAAGAGGTAAATGTAGACGCTTCATTATAATCGCCACACCAACCCGCACGAGCCGCTTCAAAGTTGCCCTGCTTTTTAGTTTCTAGGTAAGTTTTCCACTCTTGGTTTTCAAGTGTTACTTCAACACCCAACGTCTTTTTCCACATAGAGCCAATTGCTACTGCAATTTTCTTATGGTTTTCACTGGTGTTGTAAAGAAGTGAGAATTTAAGAGGATTAGATTCATTATAACCTGCCGCTTCTAGTAATTCTTTTGCTTTCTTATTACGTTCATCTTGAGTTAACTTCCCATATTCAGGAAGCTCAGGACTAAAACCTGTAATAATCTCAGGCGTTAGGAAATACGCGGGCTTCTGGCCTTGACCAAGAATCGCATTAGAGATGATGTTACGGTCAATCGCGTATGAGATCGCTTTACGAACACGAACATCATTAAATGGTGGCTTGTGCGTGTTGAAATTGTAGTAATACGTACACAAGTTACCTTTGATCGCTAAAGAGTCAGCTTGTTCTTTTTTCAAGCGCTTAAAGTGCTCGTTTGGTACTTCATAAGTGATGTCAAGCTCACCAGATAAGAAACGGTTCATCTCCGCTACTTGATTTTCAATTGGTAAGAAAGTCACTTTGTTTAGGATGGTTTTATCATTGTCCCAGTAGTTTTCATTACGAACAAGTTCAAGACGTTCGTTGACTACCCACTTATTAACAACAAAAGCACCATTACCGACAAAATTTTCAGGTTTCGTCCACTTGTCACCATACTTTTCAACTGTTGCTTTATGCACAGGCTTAAGCGTTGTATGCCCAGTCATCATCACAAAATAAGGGACAGCAGATTCTAGCTTCACTTCGAAAGTGTAATCATCAATGGCTTTAACACCTAACGCCGACTTATCTTTTTTTCCAGAGATAATGTCAGAAGCATTGATCATTGTGCTCATCTCTAAGTACCAAGAGTACGGAGAGGCCGTCAATGGATCAACTGCGCGTTGGAAGCTATATACAAAGTCATGAGCAGTCACTGGATCACCATTTGACCACTTTGCATCTTTACGAAGATAGAAAGTAAAGGTTTTATTGTCCGCAGTTTCCCAGCGCTCAGCGACGCCAGGAATAGTTTTGCCTGCTGCATCTTGGTTCACTAGGCCTTCTAAAAGATCACGAATAACGTGTGACTCAGGAACACCTTCGGTTTTTTGAGGGTCTAGGGAGGCAACTTCAGTACCGTTACCACGAACAAGCTCTTGTACTTTAGCTAGCTTAACTTCTTTACTTTCTGATGCCGGCTTTGTGTCTGTCTTAACTTTTTCTTCAGGTTTATCACCACAGCCAGCCAAACCAAGAGAAAGTCCAACACCTAATATAAGTGCTTGAGTGATTTTATTTTTGTGCATGCTTGAAACTCCATTATTTTTTATTGTAGCATCCATGTGTCTTCTAATAGCAGAACGACTTGCTATACGGGTTCTTTGATATAATTCAATTAGAACCGTTGAAGAATCGCATCCAACCCTAGCAGTCATTATTAGTGTTTTCCACTATTTACGTTTATAAAGCTTGATATTTTTTAATGCCATCACAAATATCCATATATTCATCTGATTTATGATACTCCAACAGTGGCTTTAAAACCACAAAACCAACTACCCAGAACTATACACCGCTTTAACCTAGTCATAACAAATTTTTGATTGCAAACCCTGTTAATACGGGGCTATTCCGAACTATCACTAGATATTTAAAATGTTAAAGAAAATAAGCTCCATTTAAACAGCACTACTATTACCAATGGGAAGTTGAATGAATATTCAGTCACAGTTTACTGAATTTCTTTGCTAGCGCTTTATTCCCGGCTCGTGCTCACCACTGATAAAATCTAGTTCACTATGATTTCCCAGTTCGTTATCTCCTTAATAAATATCTAAATTTCTGCTTATATTATTGACTTAGCATCATTGTTAAATAGTTAACATAAACAACAAGGGGCATAGATTCATCTATCCCCCTCTAACTAGCATATTATCCTGTTTTATTGATTAATTCAGATCATGAAAGAGTTGACACCTAAGCTTGATGTTGATGATTTAACCGTTCACCTCTGCAGCTTAGTCCAGTGAAGTAAGCAAATCGGAGATACCCTTCAAGCAGTGTATTCGGTGCTTCAAGACCAAGACTCTCAGTTGCGAACAGATCAGTAAAGTGATTCAACACGATAGGGGCAATTGGCTAGGCCATCGTTCGTTAGCATCTGCTGTACTAACCATGAACATTGATAGATTGGACTTTGTACTCGAACCGCTAAAATCTCTTGGGGATATTTCATAGAGTAAATGCCAGTTTAGCAACATCATTCGCCCCTTCCATTAACATATCTATTCACATACTATGCTTTAATTCTCAATTTTTAAAATGGTAATAAAAAAGGTAGCCAAGGCTACCTTATTTTTCAATATGTGACTGATCTCATACTAAATTAACTTTGTTGCTGCCACCTATCAGTCGCTTTGTTATCTGACTCGCGTGCATCAACCCAGCGACTACTATCATTCACCCGTTCTTTTTTCCAAAATGGTGCTTTTGTTTTTAGAAAATCCATAATGAATTCACAAGATTCGAAAGCAGCATTGCGATGCGCACTTGAAACACCAACAAAAACGATTTGATCACCTAACTTCAAATCACCCACTCGATGAATGACCTTTACTTGTAAAAGCGGCCAACGGTGCTCTGCTTGATCGACAATTTCAGTTAACGCTTTTTCCGTCATTCCAGGATAATGTTCAAGTGAGAGGCCTTGAACACTATCACCTTGGTTAAAATCTCTTACTTTACCAATAAAAGTAACAATGGCCCCCGCTTCTGAGCCTTTGGCTAACTGCTCATACTCCTGTGAAAGAGAAAAGTCTTCTGTTTGTACTGAAATCATTTAACCGCCTGTTACTGGAGGAAAGAAGGCAATTTCATCACCAGACGTTACTTTTGAATCCAACGAACAAATCGTTTGATTCACCGCCACCAGTAATTTCCCTGCTTCTAAAGCTAATGACCATTTGTCACCTTTAAGGGCTAACTCACTGCGGATGGCTTCAACATCTTGGTAATCACCGAGCAACTCTACACTGTCAGTTCCAACCAGTTCACGTGTCTGAGCA